>DEDQ01000085.1:46958-49256 GCA_002350065.1 Ruminococcus flavefaciens | reverse complement strand
ACAAGGCTGCCGCAAAGGAGACCATGGCTGCTGCGGGAGTTCCCGTTATACCGGGCTCGAAGGGAGCTGTAAAGTCTCTTGCAGAGGCTAAGAAATTAGCTGAAAAGTGCGGATATCCGGTGCTTGTAAAGGCTTCAGCCGGCGGCGGCGGAAGAGGTATCAGGCGCGTAGATTCTCCCAAGGACCTCGAAGCGCAGATGACAGCCGCTCAGCAGGAGGCTAAGAACTTCTTCGGCGACGATACCGTATATATCGAGAAATTCCTTATCAATCCGCACCATGTCGAGATACAGATAATCGCTGACACTCACGGCAATTATATCTACCTCGGCGAGCGCGACTGCTCGATGCAGCGCAGGAATCAGAAGGTGCTCGAGGAGTGCCCGAGCCCGATAGTTGACTGCGAGCTCAGGAAGAAAATGGGTCAGGCAGCTGTAACTGCGGCAAAGCAGAGCGGCTACTACAACGCCGGAACGATAGAGTTCCTCGTTGACGAGAACCGCGATTTCTACTTCATGGAGATGAATACCCGTATTCAGGTCGAGCACCCCATTACCGAGGAGGTAACAGGCTTTGACCTCGTAAAGGCTCAGATAGAGATAGCCGCAGGCGAAAAGCTCCGCGTAGAGCAGGACGATATCGAGCTCCGCGGTCACGCTATCGAGTGCCGTATCAATGCGGAGGACCCTGCTCACAACTTCCGTCCCTCGCCCGGAACTATCAACGCTCTGTACGTTCCCGGAGGTCCCGGAATAAGAATAGACGGCGCGGTATATCAGGGATACACCATTACCCCCTACTACGATTCGATGATAAGCAAGCTCATCGCTCACGGCTCCGACCGCGATGACGCTATCCGCAAGATGCGCTGGGCGCTTTCCGAATTCATCGTAGACGGCGTTGATACGAATATAGACTTCCAGCTTGAGATTATCAAACAGCCGGAATTTTTGAGCGGCAACTATGACAACGGATTCCTTAACCGTTTCATGGACAAGAAAAAATAAGGCGGTGACATTAGATGTTTGACGATTTCTTTAACGTTGTAAAGCTCCGTTTCAACGGAAGCGACGAGGACGAGACTCCCTCGTACAAGTGCCCGAGATGTCAGAGCCCGATACCGCTCGAACGCTTTGAGGAGCTTCACAGAGTATGCCCGAACTGCAACTATCACGGCAGACTTTCCGCCGCTGAAAGAATTGAGATAACCGTTGACAAGGACAGCTTCAAAGAGTTTGACCCCGAAATGATAAGCAGTGACCCGATAAGCTTTCCGGAATATCCTGAAAAGCAGAAGGAGCTCCGCAAAAAGACCGGTCTCAATGATGCAGTCGTTACCGGTACCGCGACCATAAAGGGCATTCCTGCCGTTATCGGCATTATGGACTCGAACTACATGATGGGCAGCATGGGAAGCGTTGTCGGCGAAAAGATAACACGCGCATTTGAATATGCTACCGAGCACGACCTGCCGGTGATACTCTTTACCGCATCAGGCGGCGCACGTATGCAGGAGGGAATAGTCTCGCTCATGCAGATGGCTAAGACCTCCGGAGCTGTAAAGCTCCACAGCGACGCCGGCGGACTTTATATAACCGTCCTCACCGACCCGACTACAGGCGGCGTTACAGCGAGCTTCGCCTCGCTCGGAGACGTCATCATAGCCGAGCCGAAGATACTTATCGGCTTTGCCGGAAGAAGAGTTATCGAGAGCACCATGAAGCAGCGCCTTCCCGAGGACTTCCAGCTTGCGGAATTCATGCAGGAAAAAGGCTTTGTGGATATGATAGTCGAGCGCAAAAAGATGCGTCATACGCTCGCGCACCTGCTCGGACTCCACGGCTACAGCGGAAAGGAGGTCTGACCAATGGACGAGAAAAAAACTGCGTGGGAACGACTGAAGCTTGTCCACACAAAGGGCAGACCCACTATAAGGGACTATATCCCGCTCATATTCACTGATTTCTACGAAATGCACGGCGACCGCTTCTACGGCGACGACAAGGCTGTTATTGGAGGAGTTGCCCGTCTCGACGGCGAACCCGTAACGATAATCGCACAGGTCAAGGGACGAGATATCGACGAAAACAAGGCTTGCAACTTCGCAATGCCTCTGCCGGAGGGCTACAGAAAAGCTCTCAGACTTGCAAAGCAGGCGGAGAAGTTCCACAGACCCGTTATCTGTTTCATTGACACTCCAGGAGCATATGCCGGAGTTGCCGCTGAGGAGAGGGGACAGGGCGAGGCTATCGCCCGCAATATCGCCGAGTTCATGACTCTGCGCACACCTATAATATC
>DEDQ01000085.1:42218-46751 GCA_002350065.1 Ruminococcus flavefaciens | reverse complement strand
AACGATTTAGACAAAATTTCAGAAAATATCAAGGAATATTTGTCACATAAAATTCCGGAAAAATGTGCAAAAGATATTGACGTTTTACTGAAAGAACGTTATACTAAGTTTAGAAAAATCGGAGAGTTCATTGAATGACCGGTTTTGATTTCCTCCTGCGCGAGTAGGAGACCCCAAAAATAAAGAATATGGAGGAAAAATTATGGTATTCGACAAACTTAAGGAGATCATTGTAGAACAGCTCGGCGTTGAAGAGGACGTTGTAACACCTGAGGCAAACATTCAGGAGGATCTCGGCGCAGATTCTCTCGATATCGTAGACCTTATCCAGACTATCGAGGACGAGTATGACCTCTCTATCCCCGATGAGGCTGTTGAGGAGATCAAGACTGTTAACGATATCGTTAACTACATTGAGAAGAACACAGACGCTGAGTAATTTCCGTCTGTTATAACAGGAAAAAGCTCCCATATGGGAGCTTTTGTTTTTGATATGTTCAATGCTATTGCCTGTCATAATAGCTTTTTCCGGCAGAGGGAAGAAAATATGTCCTTATGTAGCCATCTGTAGACAGGACTACAAATTCATTCGTAGCTTCGATGTAGTATACGAAGTCGCCGTCGTCTTTCTCGGTCTTGTGGAGGGCGGTGGGCGAGTTTATAACGTTGCTTGCACCGTGCTCATATTTTTCGGCTGTGGTATAGCCGAAGCTGCTTGGAAATTCGCTGCCGTGCTTTGCAAAATGCTCATTCAGGAGTTTCTGGCTGCGGAAATGATACTCAACGTAAGCTTTAGTGGTGGTAGTTGTAGCTTTTGTAGTCGTTGCAGTAGTTGTACGCGTTGTGGTGGTTTCCGGCGGGAGCTGCTTATACCTTTCGAGGGATTCCTTGCCGCCTGTCGAGGTGTAGGCGTAGTAAGCGAGTATAAGTGAGGCGTCTTTGGAGTCTATGCTTTTGTCAAGAGTTACGTCGGCGCGGAGCCGCTTTTCTTCGTCGAAAGAAGCTTTCCCTCCGGTTGACAGTGAGGCATATTCTGAAAGTATTTCAGATGCGTCCTTGGAGTTTATCTGACTGTCATTATTTACATCACCAAGGGAATAACTGGTATTTGCGGCTTGGATATCGACAGGCACGTATCTGTCTGTATCGGAGAATGTGTGCAAAGAGACTGCCAGAAGCACCGCAGATACGACGGAAGCGGCAATTTTGCGTAATTTCATGGTATTACCTCCAAATCATTTACTATATCAGTTAAATTATAGTATAAATCAGCACTTGTGTCAAGAGACTGCAAAAAAATCCTTGCATTTGTCGGAATAAAGTGATATAATATAAGGTGTAGTATTTTTCCGACCCGATAGAAGGAGTAATATGAAAAAAATAACTATTGTCACCGGTCACTACGGAAGCGGCAAAACGAACCTATCCGTCAACCTCGCGGTCAAGGCTGCTGAGGAGGGCAAGAAGGTAGCGGTCGTTGACCTTGACCTCGTCAATCCCTATTTCCGCACGGCTGATTTCAAACAGCTTTTCGAGGACATGGGCATCAAGCTCATTGCTCCTGATTTTGCAAACACCAACCTCGACGTTCCGTCGATACAGTTCGATGTCGAGCAGCTCGCCGCAAGTGAGGACTGCCTTATCATCGACGTAGGCGGCGATGACGCCGGAGCTACCGCCCTCGGACGCTATGCAGAGGCTCTGCTTGAAATGCTTCCGGGCGATATAGATATGTTCTATGTCATAAACCAGAGACGAACCCTTACTTCCAATGCGGAAGAGGCGGTAACTCTCATGTACGAGATAGAGCAGGCTTCACGCATGAAGCATACCGCGATAGTAAACAATACCAACCTCGGCTGCGAGACGACTGCTGAGATAATCGAAGAGTCGGCTGACTTTGCGGACAGAGTCGCGGAAAAGACCGGACTTCCGCTCGCATTCACGACCTGCCCCGAGGAGCAGTGCTTACTCACCGGCAGAGACGATATCCTGCCGATAAAGGTATATGTAAAGCTGCCGTGGGACAGATAATGCATATCATACCGGTATTTTCATGATATCAATGTAGGGAACGCCGCCCTCGGCGTTCCGATGTTACTCGCAAAAAAGTCAAAAACGCGGACAATATCCGCATTACATATTTATAGTTCCGCGAAGGGAGTGAAAAGAATGGCAAAAATGACCGTTATCACCGAGAGGTGCAAGGGCTGCGGACTTTGTACAGCTGCCTGTCCGAAGAACATCGTTGCTCTTCAGAAGGAAAAGCGTAATAAGAAGGGTTACTTCTACGCTGAGTGTACAGATGAATCAGCGTGCATAAGCTGCGCGATGTGCGCGACAATGTGCCCTGACTGCGCAATTATTATTGAAAAGTAAATCTTACCTATTATTGAAAGGAGCTGTTAAGCTTTGGAAAGAAATCTTATGAAGGGTAACGAGGCTCTCGCTGAGGCTGCTATCAGAGCAGGCTGTAAGTGCTTCTTTGGCTACCCGATCACTCCCCAGACAGAGCTTGCCGCATATATGGCAAAGCGTATGCATAAGGCAGGCGGCGTATTCCTTCAGGCTGAGTCTGAGATCGCTGCTATCAACATGGTACTCGGCGCTGCTTCAACAGGCGTTCGCGCTATGACATCGTCATCTTCTCCCGGAATCTCACTCAAGAGCGAGGGAGTTTCATACATCGCAGGTTCAGACCTCCCCGCTGTTATCATCAACGTTGAAAGAGGCGGCCCCGGTCTTGGCGGAATCCAGCCCTCACAGGCTGACTACTGGCAGGCAACAAAGGCACTCGGTCACGGCGACTTCCAGCTTCTCGTATATGCTCCCGCTTCCGTTCAGGAAATGGTAGACTACGTAGTTAAGGCTTTCGACCGTGCTGACAAGTACCGTATGCCCGCAATGATCCTCGCTGACGGACTTCTCGGTCAGATGATGGAGCCTGTTTCCTTCCCCGAGATCAATCCCGACGCTTATGATAAGAGCGGCTGGGCAGCAAACGGTCACAAGAATGCAAGAGAGCACCACATCATCAACTCTCTCTACCTCAAGCCCGATGAGCTCGAGAACTCTATCGTTGAGCGCTACAAGAAGTACGACATCATCAAGGAGACCGAGACAGAGGCTGAGCTCTACCTCACAGAGGACTGCGATATCCTTCTCTGCGCATTCGGCGCTACAGCAAGAGTTGTAAAGTCTGCTGTAAATACTGCAAGAGAGCAGGGCATCAAGGCTGGTCTCTTCCGTCCCAAGACACTGTGGCCCTTCCCTGTTAAGGAGATAAACGAGGCTGCTAAGAACGCTAAGGCTCTTCTCAGCGTAGAGATGTCAATGGGTCAGATGGTAGACGACATCAAGCTCGCTATCAACTGCTCTAAGCCCGTTCACTTCTTCGGAAGAACAGGCGGCGTTATCCCCACACCTGCTGAGGTGCTTGAGGAGATCAAGAAGATCGGAGGTTCACTCTAATGGCTGTTGTATTTGAAAGACCCCATGCACTTATAGATGTTCCTACCCATTACTGCCCCGGCTGCACACACGGTATCGTTCACCGTATCCTTGCTGAGGTAATTGATGAAATGGGTATCGAGGGCGATACTATCGGCGTATGTCCTGTTGGCTGTTCCGTAATGGCTTATGATTACTTCAACTGCGATATGATCGAGGCTGCTCACGGACGTGCTCCGGCTGTTGCTACAGGCGTAAAGCGCACAAATCCTGACAAGTTCGTATTTACATATCAGGGCGACGGCGACCTCGCTGCTATCGGTACTGCTGAGACAGTTCACGTTGCAACAAGAGGCGAGAACATCGTTGTTATCTTCATCAATAACACTATCTACGGTATGACAGGCGGACAGATGGCTCCTACAACTCTTCCCGGTCAGGTAACACAGACCACACCTTTCGGAAGAAGCCCTCAGCTCGCAGGTTATCCTGTTAAGGTCTGCGAGATGCTTTCACAGCTCACAGGTACAGCATACGCAGAGCGCGTTGCAGTTGATACAGTCCCCCACATCAAGGCTGCAAAGAAGGCTATCCGCAAGGCTTTCGAGAATCAGAAGGCAGGCAAGGGCTTCTCTATCGTAGAGGTACTCTCAACCTGTCCTACAAACTGGGGACTCACACCTCTTGAGGCTATCAAGAGACTTCAGGACGAAATGATCCCCTACTATCCTCTCGGCGTATACAAGGACGTTGAAGAGGGAGTATTTCCCGCAGAAGGAGGTAACGAATAATGGCAACAACTGAAATTCTCCTCGCAGGCTTCGGCGGACAGGGAATACTCTTCGCCGGCAAGATACTCGCATACTGCGGACTTATGGACAATAAGGAGCTCTCATGGCTTCCTTCATACGGTCCTGAGATGAGAGGCGGTACCTGTAACTGTTCAGTATGTATCTCCGATGAGCCTATCGGTTCACCGCTCGTACTTACTCCCGACCTCCTCATCGTAATGAACCAGCCTTCATTCGACAAGTTCGTCAAGGACGTTCGCCCCGGCGGAAAGGTATTCTTCGACAGCACTCT
>DEDQ01000085.1:39788-42171 GCA_002350065.1 Ruminococcus flavefaciens | reverse complement strand
CAGCAGATGGCTGACGACAACGCTCTCAAGGGCGGCTCGAATATTATTCTCCTCGGCAAGCTTCTCAAGGAGACAAATATCTGCTCACTCGACACCATGAAGAAGGCTATCGAGAAGGTAGTGCCCCCGAAAAAGGCTGCACTTATCCCGAACAACTACAAGGCTATCGAGCTCGGCATGAACGCATAATAATTAAAGCTCCCGACTATTCGGGAGCTTTTTTAATTCACAGCTATATGCAGCTCCGCTGCATTTGTAGGGGCGCACATTGCGCCCGCAGGGACGGAAATTGACAATTCTTCTGTTCCGTGATATAATATTAAGGTTAAATTTTATGTACGAGGTGAACGTTATGACTGATATCCAGAAAATCGCTGCACTCTTTAAAAAGGTCGACGGACTGAATGACGGTACCGACGGCAGAGCGGTTGATGTGGCTGTTGCGATGAAGCTTGCGGATATGATAAAAAAGGACGCAGAGGTCATTGCCGCTGTGAGCGGTGACGCCGTCAAAAATGCTGAGGGAAGCTTCGATATGCAGCTTATGATAGCTCCGTACGAGGGCAACTACTTCTTCATGGTGTATCCGGATATGGACATCGCTGCTGCAATGGACACGGGCTGCACGATGTGCCGGCTTGAGGAGCTTCTCAGCCTTGTGAGAAAGACTCCGCAGATGCGCGGTATTCAGCTCATACTCAGCGTTGACCCTGAGACTCACAAATTCACAACGGGACAGATAAACCGCGATATGATAGCGCTCGCACTGGATACAGCTCCGAAGATATGAAAAAAGCCCCTGCAATGCAGGGGCACCATCGGCGATATCATCAATAGCCGCGGTTATTCTCGTTAGTTGTGCCGCGGTATTTAGCACGGGTGCGCGCGATACTCTCCTCGCTTCGCTTGATGAGGTTGAGGAGCGATGACGAATACTGGGCGTAGTCTTTTTGCAGGGTAGCAGTTGTAACGTAGAGGGTATCGAAATTGTCGATGCAGTCGTTTCCGTCGAGTGAGATACCGCTCGAAGCGGCTTTGATGTCGGCTTCGCTCATGGATATGATAGCGTTAGCGCTGTCGTTGGCGATGACTTTGGGTATGCGGAAGAGCTTCTGGTCGTTGTGCGGGTTAGCGTTGTAAACGATGCGGAAGAGCTTGTACACCGAGAGCATGAGATACGACGATACCTCTTTTATGAGAGTGATACTGTTAGCCTTCTGAGCGAGACTGAAAAGCAGACTGATAGAGTTGTTGATGATACGTCTGTTGAAGTTGATTATCTCAGGCGAAGGCATTTTGAGGTTGTTGTTTCCGTCGTCGTCGGGGATATCCTCGATAGTGATGACCTTGCCCTCGGGCTCGGGAGTACGTCCGAGCAGGTAATCGCATGAAACATTGTAGTAATCGGCTATCTTGACAAGGAAGTTAAGACCGCATTCTCTTATGCCCTTTTCGTAGTGAGAGAGCAGAGCCTGTGAAATGCCGAGGTCAGAAGCTGCCTGCTTCTGGCTTATATGACGTTCTTTTCTCTGAAGAGTTATAATACGTGCGAAATCCGAATTCATGGGGAAGGTCCTCCTAATATATATTAATGTTACGATGAGTATATTTTTACCTTAATATTATTATAATACGTAGCGTATAATTTGTAAATATGCTGAAATATTGAAATATCAGCATTTTTTAAGCCTGAAATTGTCGCTTTTACCAATGGTTATAAAAATCAGCCCCGTTTTTGTGGGTTTTTAACAATGAAAGGAAGCAATATGAAAGGATACAGAATAAGCGTTATCCGCCACGGCATGACCGAGGCGAACGAAAACGGCATATACATCGGCAAGACTGACCTGCCGCTCTCGGCAAAGGGAGCCGCAGATCTTGCAGCAAAAATGGACGAGTTTGATTATCCGTCCGTACACAGAGTCTACACCTCGCCGCTTCTGAGGTGCAGAGAGACCGCGGACATTCTCTTTCCCGAGACAGAGATAGTTCCCGTAGACGATTTCCGCGAGCTCGACCTCGGCGAATTTGAGGGAAAAACGGTCGACGAGCTCATCAAGCGTGACGACTACAAGGCATGGCTCAAGGGCGGAAAGGACGTCCGTCCGCCGAAGGGCGAAAGCCTTGAGGAGATGACAGCCCGCACCTATACCGGACTTCACAATGTCATAATGGACATGATGGAAAGCGGACTTACTCACTGCGCACTCATCACTCACGCAGGCATCATATCAAATATGCTTGCGGGCTTCGGACTGCCTAAATACAGTCCCTCACAGATAAACACCGAGCCGGGAGGCGGCTTTGATATCCTCGTGACGGCGCAGATGTGGCTGAATTCGCAGAGCTTCGAGATACTCGGCTACTGTCCATACGACCGCAT
>DEDQ01000085.1:39580-39729 GCA_002350065.1 Ruminococcus flavefaciens | reverse complement strand
GCGAAAGCAGAGTAGGTCTTTTGTACGGAGTGAGCGAGGAACGAGCGGCAGCGTGAGTTGGGTTCCAAGGGACTGTGTCCCTTGGCGGGTCAAGGGCAGAGCCCTTGCGGAGTCCAGAGGCAGAGCCTTTGGTGGGTTGTAGGGCAAAG
>DEDQ01000085.1:35773-39467 GCA_002350065.1 Ruminococcus flavefaciens | reverse complement strand
GGGTTGTAGGGCAAAGCCCTGCCGGATCCCTAAGGCAGAGCCTTAGGCGGGTCAAGGGCAGAGCCCTTGCATAAATGAGAATTAGCTGTCAATACTCACCTTTAGCATAGCTAAGGGTGTGATGAAATGAAAATATTCGAGCTTATCGCTTATTCCCGCGGAAATATCAGAGGCAAACGCCGGAGCCTTCTGCTTGCGTGTCTGCTCCCGTTCGGAGCGGAGCTCCTCTTCCGGCTCGCAGAGGCGGCATTTTACAGCCTGCTTCTCTACTTCGGAGCAATGCAGCCGGCGGAGCTCTTTACCGGCAAAAATGCAGAACAGCTCGTACTTGCGGTCATATTTACCATTGCGAGGTGGCTTGTGACCGCTCCGCTGATCTGTGCTGTTGCCGTAAAGGCGATGGAAGCCGCGGCGGAGAAATCTCCGCGCGTACACGTATCGGAGCTGCTTCTCGACGCGAGATTCCTCCGCCGGAGCATAGCGGCATCTGTGACGATGAAGCTCATATGCCTTGCAGCGTTGATACCTGCTGCCGGAGCCGCAATATACGCGGCTGAGACAGTCTCACGCGGAGGCGGCAGCCGCGAGCTCTTCGGAGCCGTGAACATGGCGGTTCTTGCGGTTCTCCTAATGGGAGTATGGCTTGCCGCAAGGCTGACTGCGGCGGCGGTACCGTTCCTGCTCGCGGCATATCCCGAAAAAGGCGGAATTGCCGCTGCGTTCGGAGCATTCCGCTTCATGCGCGGGAGAAGGGCTCTTCTGCTGAAGCTTTTCGCGGTGTATCTGCCGCTCATGGGGACGATTGCGGGGATACCGTTTTTTCTTCCGGAGCTTGCCGCGGCGCTTGCGACCGGTATCTCCATTTATATAAAAGAGGACGAATACGCCGCTGAGCGCGGCATGGGAGGTGCTGAAAATGGGCGGGCTGAGGTTCATCGTGGATACTGATACGCCGCTGACGCTTGAAAAGTTCCTGCGCGGCAGGAACGGAGTCTCGGCGCGTCTGCTGAAAAAGCTCAAGCACCGCGAGGGCGGCATCACCTGCAACGGAGAGCATATCCGCAGCATCGACATCGTCCGCCGCGGAGATATTATCGTTCTTGACACCGGCGAAAACAGCACCGCCGAGCCGAACGACAGTCTCTTTGCGGCGAGAGCCTACGAGAACGAGGATATAGTTGTATTCGACAAGCCGGCGGGAATGCCTGTTCACCAGTCCGTGCGGCACCGCGATGACACGCTCGCGAACTATTTCGCTTACCTTTTCCCCGAGCTGACCTTCCGCGCCGTGAACCGTCTCGACAAGGACACCTCCGGACTCTGTATCATCGCCAAGAATCCCCACGCCGCGAATATAATGCAGAATTGTGCCGAAAAGACCTACTACGCGGCTGTTCACGGTGTAACCGACGAGAGCGGAGTTATCGACGCTCCAATTGCGCGTGAGGGCGAGAGCATTATCCGGCGCTGTGTGCGCTCCGACGGCAGGAGAGCGGTCACGCATTACCGGCGTATCGCCTGCAACGGGAGGTATTCGCTCCTTGAGATAAAGCTCGAAACGGGACGGACTCACCAGATACGTGTACATTTTTCTCATATCGGGCACCCTCTTGCCGGAGACGATATGTACGGCGGCGGGCTTGATGATATAGGCAGACAGGCTCTGCACTGCGGCGAGATGCGGTTTGCTCTCCCGATGACGGGGGAGAGAATAACGGTCAGGTCGGAGCTTCCGGACGACATAAAGCAGCTTTTCGGCGGGGAAATGACCTTGTAAAAACCATAGAGCACCATTGCGTGATTTTTGTGCAGACATACAAAATATCCGGCGGGAGTGCTTTTTTCGTGCTTTTTGCCGTTGTATTTTCCGGCAGATAAGCTATAATATTATACTGTAACTGATTTGTAACAATTATTCAGGCATATTTTTTCAGGGAGGAGTATCGCTTTTGAGCCTTTTTCAAAAGTTGGGTGATATAGCGGCAAGGATATTTGTCCGTGCCGGTCTTTGCGTTTCAAAATTTGCGGCAGCGATACTGCTCGCACTCATAAAGGGAGCCAAGTTCGTCCTTGACGATTTCGAGGAGCTCCTGAAGCTTACCGGAAACGGCGTGATATGGCTGTGGAAGGAGCTTACAAAGTCGTTCCGCGAGCGTGTGAAGCTCTCGAACGACTATTCAAGGAAGATACGCCGCGCCAAAAAAGAGGGACAGAAGGAATACTGGGACGCTGTTCTCAGGTTCATCGGCTCGTTTTTCCTCGGTGAAAACGGCGTTTTCTATACTGTTTTCAACTACACGATGCCGATAATCTGCCTTGCGTTTCTGGTCGGCATCATCAGATACGGCTCTGCATTCGAGTACGGCATAGCGGTCGAGTATAACGGTCACGAGATAGGCATCATCGCCTCTGAGGCTGATTTCGACGCCGCCTCGCGTGATGTTCAGCAGCGCATATCCTACTCCGAGAACGAGGAAGCGGTCGACATGACGGCGAAGCTCTCGCTCCGCGCTATCTCCGACAGTGACAAATTCGTGACTGCGGGACAGCTTGCGGATAAAATGCTTGCTGCCTCCGATGAGGACCTCACCGAGGCTTACGGTATCTATATCGACGGCGACTTCATTGGTGCTGTCAGCAATAAGAACGCGGTGCAGGACGCACTTGACGACAGACTGCTCAATTACGACGTAAAGGGAATCGTCAGCGATGTTTCCTACGTCAACAAGATAGAATACACAAAGGGAATATACCTACGCAGCAGTGTCAAGCCCGACAAGGACACTATCGAACTGCTCACCTCCAAAAAGGAGAAGCAGCGCGTATACGTTGCTCAGGCGGGCGATAATATCGTTACTGTTGCGCAGAAGTACGGCATGGACCTTGACAAGATAAACGAGCTGAATCCCGGCATCGACACAAGTCTGCGCGACGGACAGATGGTCAACGTTATCGAGACCGAGAGCTACCTGCCTATCAAGTATGTTCAGGAGTCCGATACGATATCCTTCCTCGATTATGAAACTGTCGAGGTCGAGACGAGTGCTCTCAACGTCGGAGTGCGTTCGATACTCCAGAAGGGCGAGCGCGGCGAAAAGGAGAGCAAGATAGAGGTGACCTACGTCGACGGCAGAGAGGCTTCGCGAAAGGTCCTCAGCTCGAATATAACCAAGAACCCCGTAGTTGAGACCATAGGCATAGGAACCTATTCCGCGATGCCTGATAATCCGGCTACCTGCTTCTTCGGCTCACCGCTTACCGGCTCGGGCAAGTTCGGCTGGCCGCTCGACGGCGGATACGTAAGCGATACCTTCATCAGCGACCGCAACCACAAGGGACTGGACATTGCTGCTCCCGAGGGAACGGAGATATACGCCGCAGACGAGGGAGAGGTAGTTTCTGCGGGCTGGAATTCCGGCGGCTACGGAAACGTTGTCATGATAGAGCACCCTGACGGCTACGCGACGGTATACGGTCACATGGTAGCTGTTTACGCGACGGAGGGCGAATACGTCCAGAGGGGACAGCTCATCGGCTTCGTCGGCAATACCGGTAACTCGTTCGGCGACCACTGCCACTTCGAGGTGCGGTATCAGGGCATTTGCCTTGACCCTGCTTCGTTCCTGAACACCACGGATATGAACAGGGACGACAAAAAGAACAAGGAATGAATCATACCGAGTGCCTGAGGCTG
>DEDQ01000085.1:33685-35724 GCA_002350065.1 Ruminococcus flavefaciens | reverse complement strand
GCGGAGAAAGTTTATTAAAGTTCTACACGAGAATTTCTGGTAAAGCTTGCATTATTCCGCGGTATATGGTATAATTGTACCTGTTGAGCGCACTCGTGTGCGCTGACTGCAAAAGATATGCGAGGAAGCGGAAGGTTGCTGGCGGTATGTCAGGGAATTTCCGTGGAGTATGTCCGATTTTAAACCGGGCGAATGGGATACTGAACACAGTTCGTGTTGATGGAAAGCGCAGCTTGCGTATGTGCTTACTATGCTCACTTTGTGTCTCAATATGTCTGAACCGGCTCGGAAAATACTGATTTTTCGGGTCTTTTTTATAAGGTAAAGCATGAAACACACGGAAACGTGTGAATCCCAAGAAGCGTCCCCAAAATATTTCAAGGAGGCGAAAATCATGGCAGTCAACGAAAAGATCAGATTCAAGATCAAGGGCTACGATCACGCTACAGTAGACATCGCTGCAGCTAAGATCGTTGAGGCGGCTAAGAGAAGCGGTGCGAGAGTTTCGGGTCCTATCCCGCTCCCCACAGATAAGGAAGTTGTTACTATCCTTCGCGCTGTACACAAGTACAAGGACAGCCGCGAGCAGTTCGAGATGAGAACTCACAAGAGACTTATCGATGTTATCCGTCCTACAGACAAGACAACAGCTGCTTTCGACAAGCTCGAGATTCCCGCAGGCGTAGACGTTGTTATGGAAGTCAAGTAATTGACCGAAATTACGCTTGAAACCACCGCTCGGGAAGCGGAATGGCGGTAGTCCGCCGGTCATGTTGACAACATTTGTCAACCAATAACCTAACAGGAGGAAATGAAAATGCAGAAAGGCATTATCGGCAAGAAGATCGGTATGACTCAGATCTTCGATGAAACAGGAAAAGTTATCCCTGTAACAGTAGTAGAAGCTGGTCCCTGCGTTGTTGTTCAGAAGAAGACCGTTGAGAACGACGGCTACGCTGCACTTCAGCTCGGATACGGCGACGTTAAGGTTCAGAGAGTAAACAAGCCTATGAAGGGTCACTTCGACAAGGCTGACGTTGCTTGCAAGAAGAACCTCAAGGAATTCAGACTTGAAGACTGCGACGCTCTTAACGTTGGTGACATCGTTAAGGCTGATACTTTTGCTGTAGGTGACGCTATCGACGTTATCGGTACAAGCAAGGGTAAGGGATTCGCAGGTGCTATCAAGCGTCACAACCAGCACAGACTCAAGGAAACTCACGGTACAGGCCCTGTTCACAGACAGGCTGGATCAATGGGTGCTTGCTCATCCCCTTCAAGAATCTATAAGGGCAAGGGCATGGCTGGTCACATGGGCGCTGAGCAGGTAACTGTTCAGAACCTCGAGATAGTTAAAATCGACGTTGAAAACAATCTCATCGCTATCAAGGGTGCAGTTCCCGGTCCTAAGGGCGGAATCGTATATATCGTTGACAGCGTTAAGGCTTAAGGAAGGAGGAAACGTAAATGTCTACAATTTCAGTATTTGATATGGCTGGCAAGCAGGTTGCTGAGACAGAGCTCAACGATGAGATCTTCGGCATCACTCCCAACGAAGCTGTTATGCACGCAATGGTAGTGAATTACCTCGCAAACCAGAGACAGGGCACACAGTCAACACTTACAAGAACAGAAGTAAGCGGCGGCGGAAGAAAGCCCTGGAGACAGAAGGGTACAGGTCATGCAAGACAGGGCTCAACACGTGCTCCTCAGTGGTACCACGGCGGTGTTGCTCTTGGTCCTAAGCCCAGAGATTACAGATACGCTCTCAATAAAAAGGTAAGAAGACTCGCTATGAAGTCTGCTCTTTCCACAAAGGTGCTCGATAACAACATGATCGTTCTTGACGCTCTCACACTCGACAGCTTCAAGACAAAGACTATCGCTGATATGCTCAAGGCTCTCGGCGTAGAGGGCAAGGCTCTCATCGTTACAGCAGAGGCTGATGCAAAGGTTATCAAGAGCGCAGCAAATATCCCCGGCATAAAGACTGCCGCTGTAAACACTCTTAACGTATACGACATCCTCAACTATGACAA
>DEDQ01000085.1:32971-33531 GCA_002350065.1 Ruminococcus flavefaciens | reverse complement strand
GAGATCAAGAAGGCTGTAGAGAAGCTGTTCGGCGTAGAGGTTGCTAAGGTAACTACTATGAACGTAAACGGCAAGATGAAGCGCCTCGGCAGATATCAGGGTATGACAGCTTCATGGAAGAAGGCTATCGTTACTCTTACTGAGGATTCAAAGGCTATCGAATTCTTCGAGGGTATGTATTAATCCCCTTATTAAATAGGAAGAATCAAGTATGGGAGTAATGCTCCCGCGAAAAATGCATTAAAGGAGAAAAGTTATGGCTATTAAAACCTACAAGCCTACGACACCTTCGAGACGTCAGATGACTGTAACTGATTACTCGATCCTGTCAAAGGTTGAGCCGGAGAAGAGCCTTCTCGAGCCCCTTAAGAAGAANNTCGGGAAGAAACAGCTACGGCAGAATAACAGTTCGCCACAGAGGCGGCGGTAACAGAAGAAAGTACCGTGTAATAGATTTCAAGCGCGATAAGGATAACATGATCGCAACAGTTATGACTCTTGAGTACGATCCGAACAGAAGCGCATTCATCGCTCTCGTTCAGTACGAGGACGGCGAGAAG
>DEDQ01000085.1:32249-32917 GCA_002350065.1 Ruminococcus flavefaciens | reverse complement strand
TTCAGTACGAGGACGGCGAGAAGAGATATATCCTCGCTCCTAACGGCCTCAAGGTAGGCGACAAGATCGAGTCCGGCTCCGAGGCTGATATCAAGCCCGGCAACGCTCTCAAGCTCGCTGATATCCCTGTTGGTACATTTATCCACGCTATCGAGCTTTATCCCGGCAAGGGCGCTCAGCTCGTAAGAAGTGCCGGCAACCAGGCTCAGCTCATGGGTAAGGAAGGCGCATATGCTCTTATCAGACTTCCTTCCGGCGAGATGAGAAAGGTTCCGATCGGCTGCAAGGCTGCTATCGGTCAGGTATCAAACATCGACCACGAGAACGTTAACTACGGTAAGGCTGGTCGTGTAAGAAATATGGGCTGGAGACCTACAGTCCGCGGTTCTGTAATGAACCCCTGCGATCACCCGCACGGTGGTGGTGAAGGTAAATCACCTGTTGGCCGTCCCGGACCTGTAACCCCCTGGGGTAAGCCCGCTCTCGGCTACAAGACTCGTAAGAAGCACCACAGAACTGATAAGTTCATCGTAAAGCGCCGCAACGGCAAGTAATCTGAAAGGAGGAACTTGATAAATGAGTAGAAGTATCAAAAAGGGACCTTATGTCCAGGAAGTTCTCCTGAAGAGGGTCGTTGCAATGAATGAGGCAGGCGAGAAGAAGGTCCT
>DEDQ01000085.1:17181-32147 GCA_002350065.1 Ruminococcus flavefaciens | reverse complement strand
ATGGTAGGTCACAAGCTCGGCGAGTTCGCACCTACAAGAACATACAAGGGCCACGCAGGCTCCAAGACATCTAACAACGGTAAGAAATAAGCGGAAGGAGGAGCTAAAAGATGGAAGCGAGAGCTTATTTAAGAAATGCTCGTATATCACCCAGAAAGGTGCAGATCGTTCTCGATCTTATAAGAAACAAGCCTGTTGACATCGCACTGGCTACTTTAGATCTTACTCCTAAGGCTGCAAGTCCTATCGTTTCAAAGCTTGTAAAGTCTGCTCAGGCAAACGGTGTTAACAACTTCAGCATGGACGGCGATAACCTCTATGTTGCAGAGTGCTTCGTAACACCCGGTCCTATCATGAAGAGGATCATGCCCAGAGCTCAGGGTAGAGCATACAGAATTTTAAAGAGAACATCACATATCACAGTTGTTCTTAAAGAAAAAGAATAATCCCAAGGAGGTCTGATTATGGGACAGAAAGTTAATCCGCACGGACTTCGTGTCGGCGTAATTAAGGATTGGGATTCACGTTGGTACGCCAACAAGGCTGATTTCGGCAATACCCTCGTTGAGGATTACAACGTTCGTAATTTCATTAAGAAGAGCTTATATGCTGCTGGTGTTCCCAGAATTGAGATCGAGCGTTTTGCTGATAAAGTCAGAATCCACATTCACTGCGCTAAGCCCGGTATCGTTATCGGAAGACAGGGCGCAGAAATAGAGAAGCTCAGAGTACAGCTCGAAAAGATGATGGGCAAGCAGGTATTCGTAAACATCATCGAAGTAAAGCAGCCCGATATGGACGCTCAGCTCGTTGCTGAAAAGATCGCTCTCGACCTCGAGAACCGTGTATCTTTCAGAAGAGCTATGAAGCAGTCTATCGGCAGAACAATGCGTCTCGGCGCAAAGGGTATCAAGGTCAAGGTTTCCGGTCGTCTTGCCGGTGCTGAGATCGCAAGAAGCGAGAGCTACCACGAGGGTACTATCCCGCTCCAGACTATCCGCGCAGACATCGACTACGGTTTCGCTGAGGCTGATACAACATACGGCAAGCTCGGCGTAAAGGTTTGGATATACAAGGGCGAAGTTCTCAAGGGCGATGCTGCTAAGGCTGCTGCTCAGAGAGAAAAGGTTGAAAGAAAGAACGACCGCGGAAACGACAGACGTCGTCGTGACGACAGACGTGACGGCAACAGACGCGGCGGCAACAGAAACTTCAACCGCGACGCCAAGAGAGAAGGAGGTAATCAGTAATGCTGCTTCCAAAGAGAGTTAAATACCGCAGAGTCCACAGAGGACGTCTGAAGGGTAAGGCATACAGAGGTAACAAGGTAACATACGGTGATTTCGGTCTTCAGGCTCTCGAGCCTTCATGGATCACTTCCAACCAGATCGAGGCAGCCCGTATCGCTATGACTCGTTACATCAAGCGTGGCGGTCAGGTATGGATCAAGATCTTCCCTGACAAGCCCATCACAGAAAAGCCCGCTGAAACACGAATGGGTTCAGGTAAGGGTTCACCGGAATACTGGGTAGCTGTAGTAAAGCCCGGCAGAGTTCTCTTTGAGATCAAGGGCGTTCCTGAGGAAACTGCAAGAGAGGCTATGCGTCTCGCAATGCACAAGCTCCCCATCAAGTGTAAATTCGTTACTAAAGCAGAGCAGGAGGTTGAGCAGTAATGAAGGCATCAGAGATCAGAGAAATGTCAGTAGATGAGCTCAACGAGAAGCTCGTAAGCCTGAAAGAAGAGCTTTTTGCACTCCGCTTTCAGCACGCTGTAAATCAGCTTGACAATACAGCTCGTCTTAACGCTGTAAAGAAGGATATTGCACGCATTAAAACAACTCTGCGCGCTGCAGAGCTTGCGCAGCAGTAAGAAAGGGAGGATTTAGCTAATGTCTACTGAAGTTAGAACACTTAGAAAAACAAGAGTAGGTAAGGTTGTAAGCGATAAGATGGATAAGACCGTCGTTGTTGCAATCGTTGATAACGTTAAACACCCGCTTTATAAGAAGATCATCAAGCGTACCGTTAAGCTCAAGGCTCACGATGAGAACAATGAGTGCAGAATCGGCGACCGCGTTGAGGTCATGGAAACTCGCCCGCTTTCAAAGGATAAGAGATGGCGCGTTACCAATATCATCGAAAAGGCTAAGTAATTTTGATATAAGCTTTATGCTTGAAAGGAGGAACTCGCTGTGATACAGATGCAGACTTATTTAAAGGTCGCTGATAACACAGGCGCTAAGGAGCTTATGTGTATCAGAGTTCTGGGTGGTACACGCCGCAGATATGCAAATATCGGTGATGTTGTAGTTGCTTCAGTTAAGAAAGCAACACCCGGAGGCGTTGTAAAGAAGGGCGACGTTGTAAAGGCAGTTATCGTTCGTTCAGCAAAGGGTCTCAGAAGAGAGGACGGAACATATATCCGTTTTGATGAGAACGCTGCTGTTATTATTAAGGAAGATAAGAACCCCAAGGGTACTCGTATATTCGGACCTGTTGCTAAGGAGCTTCGTGAAAAGGAATACACAAAGATCCTCAGCCTTGCTCCCGAGGTTCTTTAATGGAGGTGTCATTCGATTATGAGTAAAGTTCACGTAAAAACCGGTGACACTGTTATCCTTCTCACAGGTAAGTACGAAGACAAGTACGAGAAGAACGGCGACAGAAAGACCGGTAAAGTCGCACAGGTAAGCCCCAAGGAGGGCAAGGTAATCGTTGAGGGAATCAACGTTATCACAAAGCACGTAAAGCCTACAAGAGTTGGCCAGCAGGGCGGCATCGTTAAGACAGAGGCTCCCATCTATGCTTCAAAGGTTCAGCTCGTTTGCCCCAAGTGCGGCAAGCCCACAAGAATCGGTCATGTGATCGAGGGCGACAAGAAGCTCCGCGTTTGCAAGAAGTGCGGCAAGTCTTTTGAATAATGTAAAGGAGAAACGACATGGCAAGATTAAAAGATTATTATGTTAGCGACGTTGCTCCTGCACTGATGAAGAAATTCGGCTATAAGAGCGTTATGCAGATCCCGAAGCTCGACAAGGTCGTTATCAATGTCGGCGCTGGCGAGGCTAAGGACAATGCTAAGGTCATCGACGCTATCATGACAGACCTCGCTGCTATCACAGGACAGAAGCCCGTAGTGTGCAGAGCTAAGAAGTCAGTTGCTAACTTTAAGCTCCGTGAAGGTATGCCCATCGGCGTAAAGGTAACACTCAGAGCTGAAAAGATGTATGAATTCGTTGATAAGCTCTTCAATGTTGCGTTCCCCCGTGTACGTGACTTCAGAGGAATCAGCGCAAACTCATTCGACGGCAAGGGCAACTATTCAACTGGTATCAAGGAACAGCTTATCTTCCCTGAGATCGAGTACGACAAGATCGACAAGGTAAGAGGTATGGATATCAACTTCATCACAACAGCAAACACTGATGAAGAGGGCAGAGAGCTTCTCTCGCTTCTCGGCGCACCGTTCATCAAGTGATCAGGGAGGAAAGAAAATGGCTAAAAAGGCAATGATCAATAAGCAGCAGAGAACTCCCAAGTATTCAACAAGAGCATATAACAGATGCAAGATCTGCGGCAGACCGCACGCATATCTCAGAAAGTTCGGCATCTGCCGTATATGCTTCAGAGAGCTTGCACACGACGGACAGATCCCCGGCGTTAAGAAGGCAAGCTGGTAAAAATACGAAAAGGAGGTCATCTGCATGCAAATCACTGATACAATCGCTGATCTTTTAACAAGAATCCGCAATGCGAATACTGCTAAGCACGCCACAGTTGACGTTCCCGCTTCCAATGTTAAGAAGGCTATCACACAGATCCTCGTTGATGAGGGTTACGTAAAGGGCTTTCAGGTCATAGAAGACGGAAAGCAGGGTGTTATAAGGATCACGCTTAAATACGGCGACAACAAGTCTCCCGTTATAACCGGTCTCAGAAGAGTATCTAAGCCCGGTCTGCGTATATATTCAAGCTGCGCAGATATGCCCAAGGTTCGTAAGGGTCTTGGCATCGCAATCGTTTCAACTTCAAAGGGCATCGTAACTGACAAGAAGGCAAGAGAGCTCAATGTCGGCGGCGAGGTTCTCGCATACATCTGGTAAGGAGGAGCTTCATTATGTCAAGAATAGGAAGAATGCCTATCACAGTTCCTGCAGGTGTAGAGGTAAAGAACGACAATAACTGCCTCACAGTCAAGGGACCTAAGGGCGAACTTACAAAGCAGTTCAGCACAGAGCTCGGAATCGAGATCGAGGCTGGTACAATAACTGTTACAAGACCCAGCGATGACAAGCGTCACCGTTCACTTCACGGTCTTACAAGAACTCTCATCGCTAACATGGTTGAGGGTGTAACAAACGGATATTCCAAGACTCTCGAGATCGAGGGTGTCGGCTACCGTGCTGCTAAGAGCGGCAACAAGGTAAACCTTAACCTTGGTTTCTCACATCCTGTTGTACTTGAGGAAACAAAAGAGATCAAGCTCGATGTTCCCCAGCCCAACAAGATCGTGGTAAGCGGTATCGACAAGCAGGCTGTAGGTCAGTTTGCAGCTGAAATACGCGAAAAGCGTCCGCCTGAGCCGTATAAGGGCAAGGGCATCAGATATGCCGGCGAGCACATCATCCGCAAGGAAGGTAAGGCCGGTAAGGGCAAGAAGTAATTAGAAGGAGCAAATTGCTATGATAAAAAAGTTTGACAGCAATAAGGCAAGATTAAAGAGACACCGCAGAGTACGCGCTAAGATCTCTGGTACTGCCGAGCGTCCCCGTCTCAACGTTTTCCGTTCAACTAAGCACATCTATGCACAGATCATTGATGATGTAAACGGTGTTACTCTTGCTTCTGCATCCAGCATGGACAAGGGCTTTGAGGGCAACGGCGGCAACGTTGACGGCGCTCGCAAGGTTGGCGAGCTCATCGCTAAGAACGCAGCTGATAAGGGCATCAGCGAAGTCGTTTTCGACAGAGGCGGTTACCTCTACCACGGTAGAGTACAGGCTCTCGCAGAGGGCGCTCGCGAAAACGGATTAAAGTTCTAAGAGGGAGGTAAAACAATGGCTAATATAGAAACACAGGCTCCTGAGCTTCAGGAAAAAGTTGTTGCCATCAACAGAGTATCAAAAACTGTTAAGGGCGGCCGTATCATGAAGTTCTCAGCACTCGTTGTTGTAGGCGACGGCAACGGAACAGTCGGCTTCGGTCTTGGTAAGTCAGGCGAAGTTCCGGACGCTATCCGCAAGGGCATCGAGGACGCTAAGAAGAACCTCTGCAAGATCGCTCTCAAGGGTACAACTATCCCTCACGAGGTAATCGGCGCATTCGGCGCAGGCAGAGTTCTTATGAAGCCCGCTGCACCCGGTACCGGCGTTATCGCAGGCGGTCCTGTTCGTGCAGTCATCGAAGTAGCAGGTATCAAGGATATCAGAACAAAGTCACTTCGTTCAAATAACCCCTGCAATGTAGTAAGAGCTACTATCGCAGGCCTCAAGGCTTGCACTTCCGCTAAGGACGTTGCTGAGAAGAGAGGCAAGTCCGTAAAGGAAATCTTAGGTTAAGGAGGACTGACAAATGGCAAAGAACATCAAGCTCACAAAGAGCCTTATCGGCAGAAAGAAAGATCAGATCGCTACAGCTCAGTCTCTCGGCCTCAGAAAAGTCGGCGACGTAACAACTCAGCCCGACAATGCTCAGACACAGGGCAAGATCAACAAGATCTCACACCTCATCGAGGTTACAGAAGCGTAAGCAAGGAGGTGCACAAACATGAAAATTCACGAATTAACTCCCGCGGCTGACTCCAACAAGGCTGTAAAGCGTGTCGGCAGAGGTCACGGTTCAGGTAACGGAAAGACAGCCGGCAAGGGCCATAAGGGCCAGAACGCACGCAGCGGCGGCGGCGTAAGAATCGGATTCGAGGGTGGTCAGATGCCTCTGGCAAGACGTATCCCTAAGAGAGGATTCAACAACATTTTCGCTACTAAGTACGCAATCGTAAATGTATCCGATCTCAACAAGTTCAAGGACGGTACAGTTGTTGATGCTGAGCTTCTCAAGGCTTCAGGTCTTATCAAGAAGGAATACGACGGCGTAAAGATCCTCGGAAACGGAGAGCTTACCGCTAAGCTGACAGTTAAAGCTGCAAAATTCTCACAGAGCGCTGTAGAGAAGATAGAAAAGGCAGGCGGAAAGACAGAGGTGATGTAATGTGTTTCAGACACTGAAACGTGCTTGGAGTGTTCCGGATATCCGGAAAAAGCTTTTATACACATTACTCATGGTAATCATTTTCAGATTCGGAAGCGCTATCGCTGTTCCGTATCTCAACCCTTCCATAGTTAACGCTTGGATGGAGCAGAACGCAACAAACGGAAACTTCCTCGAATATCTGAATACAATCACTGGTGGTGCGCTTTCACAGGCAACCATCTTCTCACTCTCGATCACGCCTTACATCAATGCGTCGATCATCATGCAGCTGCTCACCTACGCTCTTCCTCCTCTCGAGCGATTGAGAGATGAGGGCGAAGAGGGCAGAAAGAAGCTCAATAAGATAACCGCTGCGGTCGCAATGATCCTCTCGGTATTCATGGGCTCTGCATACTACCTTACTCTCAGACGTATGGTCAACGTTCAGGACGCTGACGGCAATGTTCTCGGCGACGCTCTGAAATATTCAGAGGGCGGCTACGGAATATTCGCTGCTATCGTTATCATCACAGCTTTCGTTGCAGGTGCTTCATTCGTTGTATGGATGGGCAACCGCATAAGCGACCACGGTATCGGCAACGGCGTATCAATGCTCCTCTTCGCCGGTATCGCAGCACGTTTCCCCGTTGACGCGGGTAAGCTCATCGGTTACACTATCGAAGAGCCCTCCAAGTACCTCTGGGTAACATTAGGTTATTTAGTATTCATCATCTTTGAATTCGGCTTCATCGTATTCATGAATGAGGCTGAAAGAAGGATCCCGATCCAGTATGCTAAGCGCGTTGTCGGCAGAAAGCAGTACGGCGGTCAGAAGACTCACATTCCTATGAAGGTAATGATGAGCGGCGTTATGCCTATCATCTTCGCAATGTCGTTCATGGCTCTTCCGCAGACAATCCAGCTCGTTAAGGAGAATCCCCACGACGGCAGCTTCTACGCTAAGTTCTGTGACTTCTTCTCAACAAGAAGCTTCTCATACGCACTCATTTACTTCGTACTCATAATCGCGTTCAACTACTTCTACGTTTCGATACAGTACAACCCCATCGAGATCGCTAACAACCTTCGTCAGTCAAACGGCGGTATCCCCGGCATCAGACCCGGTAAGCCCACATCTGACTACATTCAGAGAGTTCTTTCAAAGATATCTCTCGTTGGTGCGATATTCCTCGGAATCATCGCTGTTATCCCGATCTTCTTCTCAATGGCTGACCAGAAGCTCAGCACACTTTCAATGGGTGGTACAACTATCCTCATCGCAGTAAGCGTTGCGCTTGAGACTACACGTACGCTTGAATCGCAGCTCATGATGAGACATCATAAGGGCTTCCTTTCATAAGCCGACACAAGGAGGATAATATCATGAATCTTATTTTCTTAGGCGCTCCCGGCGCAGGCAAGGGTACACAGGCTGAGGTCGTTTCCGAGGCTCTCAATATCCCGCAGATATCAACAGGTAATATTCTTCGCGAGGCTGCCAAAAACGGCACCGAGTACGGTCTCAAGGCAAAGGCTGCTATGGACGCAGGCGCTCTCGTTTCAGATGATATCGTTATCGGTATCCTCAAGGAGCGCATCGCTGAGGATGACTGCAAGGAAGGATTTATCCTTGACGGTTTCCCCAGAACTGTTCCGCAGGCTGAGGCACTTGACGCTATGGGTATCAAGATCGACAAGGTAATCGAGATAGACGTTCCCGATGAAACAATCAAGCAGAGAGTTTCAGGCAGACGTGTCTGCCAGGGCTGCGGCGCTTCTTACCACGTTGAATATAAGCCCACTAAGGTTGAGGGCGTTTGCGATAAGTGCGGCGACAAGACTATCGTTCGCAAGGACGATCAGCCCGAGGTCGTTCTCGACCGTCTCGCAACTTACCACGAAAAAACAGCTCCCCTCAAGGACTACTACGAGAAGCAGGGCAAGCTTGTTTCTGTAAAGGGTCAGGAGGAAGTTGCTGATACTTCTAAGCTCACACTTGAAGCTGTAGGAGTTAAGTAATGAGCATTACTATCAAATCCAAGTCCGAATTAGCCATAATGCGTGAGGCAGGTCGTCTGACTTGCGGCGCAATATGGTATGCGGGCGAAAGAATAAAGCCGGGTATGTCGACCCTCGATGTAGATAAGCTGGTCGGCGAGTTTTATGCAAGACATGGCGTAAGATCCTGCTTTAAAGGTCTTTACGGATTTCCGGGGAACGCTTGTATCTCTGTAAATGAAGAGATAATCCACGGAATCCCTAAAGCAAGCCGAAGATTAAAGGAAGGCGATATAGTAAGCATCGACACCGGAGCCGCCTATAACGGCTTCAACGGCGACAGCTGCTGGACCTTTCCTGTCGGCAAAATTTCTGATGAGGCTAAAGCATTGCTTGAGGTCACTGAGAAGAGCCTTTTTGAAGGTATAGCTCAGGCTCAGGCGGGCGCAAGAGTCGGAGATATTTCTCATGCTGTAGAAGAATACTGCGCTTCACGAGGCTACGGAATCGTAAGAAATTACTGCGGCCACGGTATCGGCAGAGAGGTACACGAATCACCGGAGGTACCGAATTGGGGACGTGCAGGCCACGGACCAAGACTGGTTCCCGGTATGACGATATGTATTGAGCCTATGATAAATGTCAAAGGCGACGATGTTAAAACTCTCAAGGACGGTTGGACCGTGGTTACCAAGAATGGTTCACTGTCAGCTCATTTCGAGCACATGATCGCAATAACTCCTGACGGTCCCGTCATTTTGACTCAGCCCTGACGGAGGGAATTATTGTGAAGCTTAATGTTGGCTCGGTCGTAAGAGCTAAAGCCGGAAGGGATAACGGAGGCTTCTTCGTTGTTACCGCTCTCGGCAAGGATCACTGCTTTATCGCAGACGGAAAAAGCAGAAAGCTTGCTTCTCCCAAGCGCAAGAATATAAAGCATATCGCTCCGACCGATAGCATGATAGATATCAACGATATAACTGATAAAAAACTCAGAACAATGCTCAGAGCAATGAGCGAGGCTGAGTAAAGGAGGTTATCCAAGTGTCCAAAGAAGATGTGATCGAGGTTGAAGGCGTTGTAACAGACGCTCTGCCTAATGCAATGTTTAAGGTACAGCTGGAAAACGGCCATGAGGTTCTCTCACACGTTTCCGGCAAGCTCAGAATGAATTATATCAGAATCGTGCCCGGCGATAAGGTGAAGCTTGAAATGTCACCCTACGATCTCTCAAAGGGTCGTATCACATGGCGCGTTAAGTAAATAAGGACATCTCGTCCACTACCCGCTAAAGGAGGTATTTTCAATGAAAGTCAGACCTTCAGTAAAACCTATATGCGAAAAGTGCAAGGTTATCAAACGTAAAGGCAGAATCATGGTTATCTGCGAAAATCCTAAGCATAAGCAGCGTCAGGGTTGATCCCTTTCGCAATAATGGAGGTAATACAATATGGCAAGAATAGCTGGTGTTGACCTTCCCAAGAATAAGAGAATCGAAATCGGTCTCACTTATATCTACGGAATCGGTCGTCAGACTGCAACAGACATCCTCGCTAACACAGGCGTTGACCCCGACGTAAGAGTTAAGGATCTCGCTGAAGAGGACGTTGCTAAGCTTCGTGACTATATCGACGAACATTACACTGTTGAGGGCGATCTTCGTCGTGAAGTTGCTCTTAACATCAAGAGACTTGTTGAAATAGGCTGCTACAGAGGCGTTCGTCACAGAAAGGGTCTCCCCGTAAGAGGTCAGAGAACAAAGACAAACGCAAGAACCCGCAAGGGCCCTGTAAAGACTATCGCAAACAAGAAGAAGTAAGGAGGTATGAGCTTTGGCACAGCAGAAAGGTAAAAAGGTCTCTACTATCAGAAGACGTAGAGAGCGTAAGAATATCGAAAGCGGCGCAGTTCATATTCAGTCCACTTTCAATAATACAATCGTAACTATCACAGATACTCAGGGCAACGCTATCTCATGGGCAAGCGCAGGCGAGCTCGGATTCAGAGGCTCTAAGAAGTCAACTCCTTTCGCAGCTCAGACAGCTGCTGAAACAGCTGCTAAGGCTGCTATGGAGCACGGTCTCAAGTTCGTAGAAGTTTACGTAAAGGGACCCGGCGCTGGTCGTGAGGCTGCTATAAGAGCACTTCAGACTGTAGGTCTTGAGGTAAGAATGATTAAGGACGTTACTCCCATTCCTCACAATGGCTGCCGTCCGCCTAAAAGACGTCGCGTCTAATCAAAACGGAGGTGTTTTTAAATGGCAGTTCAGAAAGAACCTATTCTTAAAAAGTGCAGATATCTGGGAATCAGCCCCGCTGTTATGGGCGTTTCAAAGAAGGAGTCTATCCGCTTTAAGAACGCAAACAACAGAAAGAAGATCTCTGAATACGGTCTTCAGCTGAAGGAAAAGCAGAAGCTGAAGTTTATCTACGGCGTTCTCGAGAAGCAGTTCAGACACTACTTCGCAATCGCTGAAAAGATGGAGGGTAAGGCCGGTGATAACCTTATCACTGTTCTCGAATCCAGACTCGACAGCGTTGTTTACAGAATGGGCCTTGCTCTTACAAGACGTGAGGCAAGACAGCTCGTTGTTCACAGCCACTACACAGTAAACGGCAAAAAGGTTAACATTCCTTCCTACAGAGTTAAAGTCGGCGATGTGATCGCTCTTCGCGAGAAGGACAGAACATCTGAGAAGTTCAAGTCAACTGTAGAGCTTACAGCTGACAGGATCGTTCCTACATGGCTCGATGCTAAGAAGGACGACTTCTCAGCAAAGGTTACTCGTCTTCCCTCAGCTGAGGATATTGACTACGAGGTAGCAACACACCTCATCGTCGAGCTGTACTCCAAGTAATCGTAAGACTGCTTAGATGTCAGAACTCACAAATAACATTTACTGCGAAACAGGAGGGTTTTTATGCTGGAAAAGATAAATAAGCCTGATATCGACATTGTCGAGCTTAAAAGTGACGGCAAATACGGCAAATTCGTTTTAGCACCGCTTGAGCGCGGATACGGTATCACACTGGGCAACAGCCTCAGACGCGTGCTGCTCTCCTCTCTTCCGGGCGTGGCTGTAACATCTGTAAAGCTTTCGGGCAAGGATGGTACAGTTCACCATGAGTTGTCAACAATTCCGGGCGTAAAGGAAGACGTCACAGAGATAATCCTCAGCATAAAGGGTCTTACTGCTAAGCTCTACGGCGACGGTCCCAAAACCGTTTACGTAGAAGCTGAGGGCGAGTGCGAGATCACAGCCGGCGACATAAAGACCGATTCTGAGGTTAATATCCTCGATCCGGGTATGCATATCGCTACTCTGGGAAAAGACGCCAAGCTGTACATGGAAATAACTATCGACAGAGGCAGAGGCTATGTTTCAGCTGAAAGAAACAAGAAGCAGATCAACCTCCCCGTTGATGTTATAGCAGTTGACAGCATATACACACCTGTTCTTAAGGTCAACTACACTGTAGAGGATACACGTCTTGGACAGGTTACCGACTACGATAAGCTCACCATGGAGGTATGGACCGACGGTACTATCTCCGCTAAGGAAGCTTTATCACAGGCGGCTAACCTCCTCGGCGAGCACCTCAAGCTGTTCATCGACCTCTCAGAAGAGGCAGGACTCGCTGAAGTTCTCGTTGAAAAGGACGAAAAGGGCAAGGAGAAGATACTCGAAATGACTATCGAAGACCTCGACCTTTCAGTTCGTTCATTCAACTGTCTCAAGCGTGCAGGAATCAATACAGTTGACGACCTCATCAACAAGTCTGAGGAAGAAATGATGAAGGTTAGAAACCTTGGAAAGAAATCCTTCGACGAGGTTAAGGAAAAGCTCCAGTCACTGGGCTTCGACCTCTCCTCAGAAGAAGAATAATAAACCTATCACTTAAATAATAGTAAAGGAGTGAAATACATGCCGGGTACAAGAAAGCTGGGCAGAACATCTGACCACAGAAAGGCAATGCTCAGAGGCATGGTAACTTTCCTTCTCGAAAACGGTCAGATCGAAACGACTGTTACAAGAGCTAAGGAAGTTCGTGCTGTTGCAGAAAAGATGATTACTATCGGTAAGAACGAAGATCTGCACTCCAAGCGTCAGGTAATGGCTTACGTAACAAAGGAAGCTGTTGCAAAGAAGCTTTTTGACGAGATCGCGCCCAAGTATGCAGACAGAAACGGTGGTTACACACAGATCGTTAAGATCGGTCCCCGCCGCGGTGACGCTGCTGAGATGGCTATAATCAAGCTCGTTGACTAATTAATAAACATACAGCTGCCGGAAAATATCCGGCAGCTGTTTTTTTATCTGATAATATTATATGTACGATCCATCTTCCTCACAGGGCAAGCAGGAGGATTTTTTCACATATGCTCCGAAAATCGGCAAAAAACGCTTGCAATCTCAGAAAGTATGTGGTATAATAAACCATGTATGAAATACAAGAAATAAAGGAGTATATTTATGAAAAGAAAGATCGCAAGCATTATTGCCTCTGCTGTGTCAGCCGCAACAGCCCTCAGCTATGGCGCTATGAATGCATTTGCCGAAGAGGCAGCTTCCGGCGGAGCAGATTCCGGAAACAAGGCTGCAAATCCTCTCTTCACACTTGTTATCCCGCTCGTGGGAATGTTCGCAATCCTCTACTTCATGGCTATCCGTCCTCAGAAGAAGAAGGAACAGGAAATGAAGGATATGCAGAACAGCCTTCAGGTCGGCGATGAGATCGTAACAACAGGCGGAATCATCGGTATGATAGTCCGCGTTGGTGAGGACAACGTTGTTATCGAAACAGGCGGCGAGCGCAACAAGCTCAGACTCAAGAACTGGGCAATTGCCGAGAATATCTCAGCTATCGAGCGCGCAAAGGCTGCTTCACCGAAGAAGAACGCAAGTCCTCTTGCTTCTGCCGGACTCGTTGATGAGACCGAGGGCAAGAAGACAAAGAAGAAAAAGAAGAATGATACAGAAGAATAATGAAAATCCCCCCTGCATAGAATTTGCTATGAGGGGGGATTTTTTATGCGGAGATACCGGAAAAGCCTATGGTCGAACACATTCCTGAGCTTTGCCGCAGCGTTTCTGTGGGGCGGAGTCTGTTTCGTGGCGGCAGGGCTTATCCTCGCGGGAGTATCGTACTGGCTTATCGGGAGTATGCAGTTCGCGAAGGTATTCGCTGTCGCGGAGCTCGTCTGCGCCGGATATTTCAGCGGCAGGCTCTACGGCAGATACCGCCGCAGACGCGGACTTATCGACGGCTGTATCTGCGGAGCTCTGCTGTACGGTGCTGTTTCTGCCGCCGGACTTGCTTTAAACGGCGCTCCCGCGGACATAAAAAAGCTCCTGCTGCTCATAATTGCGGGAGCAGCAGGAGGTATAGCCGGAGTAAATTCAAAGCGTCCGGCGTCTCTTATGGACGATCAATAATTGCCTGATGTATCGGGCATGAGCTTGAATTCGATGTCGTAGTAGTCGACATTGCCGTTCTTGTCAACGTGAGCGCAGGTTGCGGGAACAGTGTCTCCGGCGCCGTATGAAGCGCTTATCGTGTCGTAGAGCTCGGTATAGGTCTTGACGTTCTTGCCGTTGATAGCAGTGATGAAGTCACCGGCTTTGAGAGCTGTATTGGAGATATCGCAGTCCTTCATTACCTCGGAGATGTAGATTCCCTCGAAGTCCTCGGGGAGCTCGTAGCCGAGAGCCTCCTCGATAGATTCCTTCTTGCTCGGCTTGGACATATCTATCAGGCGGATACCGATGCGGAAACGACCGCCGATATAGCCGTTTTTGATGAGCTCCTCGATAATGGGCTTGGCATCGTTGATAGTGATAGCGAAGCCGAGGCCCTCGTAAGAGCTGCTCACGTACTTGGAAGATGTGATACCGATAACCTGACCGTACATATTAACGAGCGCACCGCCCGAATTTCCGGGGCTGATAGCGGCATTGGTCTGAATGCAGTTCATCTCGAAGCCTGTAGAGTCGCTTCGTATTTTACGACCGGTCGCGGATACGATACCGTCGGTGACTGTGTTTGAGAGACCGGCAGGGTTGCCGACTGCGACTACCTGCTCGCCGACGAGCACCTCATCGGAGTTGCCGAGCACGGCGGGCTTGAGGCTTTCATTTACTTTTATAACGGCGATATCGGTCTTGACGTCTCTGCCTACGACCTTTGCGCTGTAGACCTTGCCGTCCGTTGTGTGGACGTCGTGGTAGCCGTCTTCGAGGAGGACGTGCGCATTTGTAACAATGTATCCGTCGTCGGAGAGAACAACTCCCGAGCCTGTACCCTGCAAACTGTTGTGGAATGCATCGGAGTAGGTGTATATCTCAACTATCGACTCCTTAACGGCAGCCGCAACGCCCTCAGTGGTATATCTGCCGTTTTCATCGACAAAGTTTTCGAGGTCGTTAGCGCCTTCGGGCTTGGAATTCTGGTATATCACGACCTGATTGGGATTTGCGGTCGAGATGTGCTTATCGCTTCTTATGAGGTCTGCTGCGATGCCGAAGATACCGAGCGCAAGAGTTGCGAACACGAGCACGAAGAAGAGTATGAGTATCGCCTTTTCTCTGCCTGTGCGGCGTTTATGCTCGCGCTTTTCGTCCTCTGCGCGAATTTCAGCAGCGCTCATGCGGTCGTATTCGTCGAAGCCTATGGGCTCGTACATAAAGCGGTCGTAGACCGGTCTGCCGCCTGACGGCTGAGTCGGCGGAGGCGGGACTTGTCTGTTCTGCGGCTGAGAGCCATAACGCGGCTGAC
>DEDQ01000085.1:12449-17032 GCA_002350065.1 Ruminococcus flavefaciens | reverse complement strand
CAGAGCTGTTACGAGCTCTGTTTTTCTTTTTTCTCTTTTTCTTTCTTTTCAGCTTTTTTGCGCGGGTCGAGCGGTATCTGTATCTGGAACTCGGTATATTCGCCGTAAACGCTCTTTACCACGATATGACCGTGGTGGAGGTGAACTATCTTACGCGATATTGAAAGACCGAGACCGAGACCTGTAGTATCCTTTCCGCGTGATGAATCCGTCTTGTAGAACCTGTCGAACACCTGCTGTATCTCGGTATCGCGGAGACCTTCTCCGGTATTTCTTACGCCGACTATGCAGATGTCGTCATGCGTCTCGAAGCGGAACGAGAGAGTTCCGCCCTCGTTTACGAATTTGACTGCATTCTCAACGAGGTTGTATATTACCTGCTGCATGAGGTCAGCATCGACTATGGCAACGAGTCTGCCGCTGTCGAGGTCCTCGACGTTGAGGTGTTTGTCCTCGATTTTCTTCTCGAACATGAGCACGACCTGAATAACGAGGTCGGTGAGGTTGGTTTCGCGGAAATTCGGCTGCATCGTACCGGTTTCAAAGCGGGTCATATTCAGCATCGAGCTGATGAGTATACGAAGACGCTGTATCTCCTTTGATACGAGAATGAGGTATTCATGCTGACGGGGCTTGGGTATAGTGCCGTCGAGGATACCGTCGACGAATCCGCCTATAGTAGTGATAGGTGTGCGGAGCTCGTGGGAAACGTTAGCGATGAAGGTACGGCTGGTCGCGTCGCTTTTTTCGACGTTTGCCGCGATAGCGTTAACGCATTCGGAAATATCCTTTAGGTTGCCGGGAAGGTCGGTAGGTATCTTCTCCGAGAAGTCGCCCTTCGAGAATTTCTCGCTTATTCTAAGGAACTGGTTCTCAAATTCGATATGCTTCACGATAGTGCGCTTGAGGAGCAGATAGCACAGGAAAATGCCTATTATCGCAAAAAGCAGGTACAAGGCGACTATCTTCATCGTGAAGAAGTTTATCTCGTCGGTACTGCCGTAAACGATGACGTATATCGGCACATACTGCATCGAGTTCTGTTTCAGGTAAACTTTCGAGCCGAAAATGAGGCTCGGCTTATTTTTCGATATCATTTCGGCGCTCATGTCGAGGAAGTCGTCCTCATCGAGGAGCTTCTGCATATTCGCCGAAAGGGGAGCAGTCTGTGCGTTTGCAGGTCCGTCACCGGAGATGATACAGGCACCGGTATCGTTATAGACGTATATCCTCACATCGTAATTGCCCATAAAGAGCTCCTGCAAATGCTGTGCGGACTGTAAATAGCCCTCGCCGTATTTCTGGTATTCCTCAGATATGCAGGTTATGTACATATCGCCGACAGACTGTATCTCGTTCAGCTTTGAACGCTTGAATATCGACGAGCAAAGCCCTACAAGCAGGGTACCGATGAGCATGAGCACGATAACGACGATTATCAGTGCAAACCGGAAGAGCTTGTAGTATGAGCTTTTTTTGTTATCCAAATCCTATCACCTCGTATAAAAACAGGGGACAGCCAGTCCGTCCCCTGCATTACAGCTAAGCTTCGGACTGAGCTTATTCCTCTTCCTCTGCTTCAAATTTATAGCCGACGCCCCAAACTGTTTTGAGAGCCCACTTGTCGGAAATACCTTCAAGCTTTTCGCGGAGTCTCTTTATGTGTACGTCGATAGTTCTTGAATCGCCATAGTATTCAAATCCCCATACTTCATCGAGAAGCTGGTCGCGGGTGTAAACGCGGTTCGGATTAGATGCAAGGTAGTAGAGAAGCTCGAGCTCCTTAGGGGGAGTGTCGATATTTTTGCCGTTGACCTTGAGCTCGTATCTCGTCATGTTGACGGAGAGCTTGTCGTAGCGGACCTCTCTTATCTCGGGTTCAACGTTTATATTGCCGACTCTGCGGGTAACAGCGTTGATGCGGGCGATGACTTCCTTTGCATCGAAGGGCTTTACTATGTAATCGTCAGCACCGAGCTCAAGACCGATGACCTTGTCGATAGTTTCGCCCTTAGCGGTTATCATAATTATCGGAACGTTGGATTTTTTGCGAATTTCTCTGCAAACCTGCCAGCCGTCCATACCGGGGAGCATTATATCAAGAAGGACCATATCAGGCTTCAGGGCGTTGAATTTAACAACAGCCTCTTCTCCGTCGTGGGAAAGTATGACGCTGTAGCCGTCCTTTTCGAGGTAAAGGCGGAGCAGATCGCATATATTTTTATCATCGTCAACGATGAGAACTTTCAGACTTTTTTCGTTAGCCATAGCTATAACCCTCTTCCTGCTGAGAATATGAATAAATTATTCCTTTATATTATAACTCAATTCCATAAAAAAGTCAATTCATTTTGGCAAAATAACATATGAAAAAAATTCACAAATTCCGTACTCTTTATTTATGCAAAGCGCGGTTATTCGCGTATTTGCACAAAAACCCGAGAGCTTTGGCTCTCGGGTTTTCACTTTTTGATGAATTCATCTTGCTATGTCACGTTGTACGCGCTTTGTCAGGACTTCTTTTCCTCTTCCTTCTGCGGGTCAAAGTCAGTCTGCGGAGCTTCCTCCGGACGGAGCATCTTTGATTCGGGATCATATTTGAGGATAAGCTTCTTTATCTCCTCATCGAGAGTGAGGTTGTACACGATTTTCAGAGCCTGTAAAGCGTTGGGGAAGTCCTTGACAGTGATGTAGTGGGAAGCGAGCTGAGCTGCGACCTCGATAACGTGCTTGTCGGGACCGTATTCGATATCGTACTTTTTCATCACCTCTATCATTTTCTCGCGTGAGGGCTTTCTTATCGGCGAGCCCTTGAGGTTTGCGAGGTGCTGCATCTCGAGGGGCACAGCCGGATTCGGAGCGAACATAACGCTTGCAACATAGAATGCAGCGGCGTCCTCATAGTCGCCGGAATCGGTGAGCACGTATCCGATATTGGAGTAGCAGCGTGCAATAGTAAGAGGCGAGTATGCGACTTTCAGGGTATCGCGTGTGAGCTCGAGGACTTTTTTCTTGTTGCGGATAAGCTTGTATATCTCAGCGAGCTCAAAACGTGGTGAAACGTCGATGGGGTTGAATTCGATAGCTCTTTCGAGTATCGGGATAGCGTCAACGTTTGCGCCGGTCTCAACGAGAAGGAAAGCGTATGTAGTGAGATACATAGTGAAGTTGAAGGGAGTGCGGTTGAGTGTTTTCCCGTCGTTGAAGAGAAGCTGACAGAGGTTGTCCTCGAAGGGATTGCGGAGCGAAACGAATCTGGCATTTTCGCCGTCAGCGTACTCGACGGTCACCTTCTTATAGAGTCTTTCGGCGAGCGGGATAGCCTCAAGGTAGTTATTTTCCTGAATAAACTTCTCAATTTTTGCGTATATCTCATCGAGGCGCATACCGTCGATATGTGTAAGGCGGTCTATTTCTTTTCTGCGCTCCTCGGGCATATTGTCCATAAGCAGCTCGCCCACAGCCTTTAATCCGTCGTAGTTGCCTTCCTTGGCGAAATTTTCTCCCTGTTCTTTAAGGAGCTTTTCGTTTGCGTCGGGGTCATCGCCGAGCTTAGCTCTGAGTTCTTCGAGTATATCATTGTATGCCATTGGCAGTACCTCATTTCTTTAGATTTGCTATATTAAACGCCGGACCGCAGTCCGGCGTTTTTGTCGATTTTAGAATCCGCGCTTAGCCATTTCTTTTTTGAACTTAGCGTCTATCTTTTCCTGCTTCTTGCGGGCTTTCAGTTCAGCCTTTGTCAGCGGCATATCGTCCATAGGAGATGTTGTTCTGCGCGGAGCAGAGGGTCTGCTTGACGAATAGGAGCTTCTTGTGGGAGCCTTGTATTCCTCAAACTGGGGAACGTTTGCCTGCGCCTTAGCCTCAGCCGCCTTCTTCTGCTTGAGCGAGTTGTCGCCGAGCTGAGAAAGAACGTCCTCGATAGAGCCGATAACTCGTGTTCTCTGCTGGAGACCCTGAGTATCTGTAAGGCTCTGGTTAGCATATTCCTTGGATTCGGAGATAGCGTTGATGAATGCCTGTGAGGTCGAACGTGAATGCGGATTTGTAGCGATCTTGGAAACGTTCGCGCTTATAGGCGAGCCCTTTGCAGCCTCTGCTGCGGCGATCCTCTGTCCGGGGGTCATATCCTTGGAAGAAGTGGGTACCTCCTGAGCGGCCTTGATAGCGTCCTGAAGGCGTGTATTCTTGTTGAACGGAGCTGTAAACGCAGGTATCTCCTGACCGGGGATAGGAGCGAGAACGGGCTGACCGTTGTCGTCGTAGCCGGTTATCTGCATCTGAACATATGTATATATAGGCTGATTTGCAACATCGTAGCCTGTTATCTGCGGAACAGAGATTATCTGTGACGGATCGGGGATAGGCTGATTTGCAGCCGGTTTGGGAGCAGCAGGCTTCGGAGCTGCTGTCTGAACGGGAGCAGGCTGAACCGGAGCGACTGGCTTAGGAGCGTTCTGAGCTGCGGCTGTCATAGCTTCCGATATATCATCGATAACGGGAGCAGCCTCCTGCTGAACGGGAGCGGGCTGAACCGGAGCGACGGGCTTGGGAGCATTCTGAGCTGCGGCTGTCATAGC
>DEDQ01000085.1:4905-12267 GCA_002350065.1 Ruminococcus flavefaciens | reverse complement strand
CCCATCTCTGCCATAGCGCCGGGAACTCCGGGCTGCTGAGCGGGAGCGTTCGCACCGAAGAGCTGATTTGCGATGAGGTCCCATTCGCTCACATTGCTTGCTTCCTGCTCTGCCTGAGCGGGAACGGGCTGCGGCTCGGGAGCTGCCTGAACGTGAACGGGCTGTACAGGTACCGGAGCAACAGGCTTGGGAGCGTTCTGAGCTGCGGCTTCAAGTGCAGCCGAGATGTCATCGATAACAGGAGCTGCGGAAACGCTTCCCTCAGCGACATCTATGACGTTCGCATCGTTGTCGTACATACCTGCCTGAGCGGGCTGCTCGCTGGGGATAACTTCTATCTGCTGATCCTGTGGGTTCTCGACCGAGAACATATTAAGGAGATCGTTATCGGATATGCTTGGAGCNNNGGAGCAGGAGCAGCGGGCTGTATCGGAGGCGGAGTATTTACGTTAGCTGCTGTGATAGCTGCTGAAATATCGTCGATAACAGGAGGTGCAGCCGGCTGAACGGGTGCCGGTGCGGGAGCGGGCTCTTCTGCCGGATTGGGTACAGCGAACTGCGAAAGGAAGTCGTCCTGCTGTGGAGCTGCCTGAGCGGGAGCAGGTGCAGCCTGCTGAGGAGCCTGAGCGGGCTCTGCTCCGGGAGTAGGAACAGCGAACTGAGCGAGGAAATCGTCTGCCTGCTGAGAAGCTGACTGAGCGGGAGCTTCCTCTGTGGGCTTGTTTATAGCGAACTGAGCGAGACTGTTATCCATAGCAACGCCTGTGCCGGGGATAGTCTGCGGTATTTCTGCTTTTGCGGGCTGCGGCTCGGGTTCGGGCTTTGCAGCGGGCTTGACAGCGACCTGACGAGGGCGGAGGTCGTCGTTACTGCGTGCTCTTGTGGGCTTTGCAGTAGTATTGCCGAGGGGGACGATGCCTACGTCGTCGAGACCCTTCTTGGCTCTCATTTTCTCTTCCTTGAGAAGGAGCTTCATTTCCTTCTGGTCAGAGCGTATCATTTCCTTGGCTATCTTTGTCTTACATTTTTCACAGGTGAGCTCGCCGAGGTCGGTCATAACAGATCCTCTTCGGTAGCGAGTCACATTTTCTGACTTCAGGAGATTTATACCGCAGCCTGTTTTTTTGTCGTTAAAGGTTGCGTGTACCTCATCGTTGAAAGAAGTCGTTACGAGTCTGATATCCATAACATTCTCCAATCCTGCGGATTGCCGCAGCTCCGCTTTACGGCAGCGAACAGCCGATTTTTTCTGACCGCGTCTAATCGGTCCCCCAAAACGCTCATTGTCAGACTGACCTCAAAATAGTAAGTTTCATAGAAAGAACGGACAGCCTGAAATCACAAAGCATTACTATACAAGTACATTATACCTGATATGACAAAAAAAATCAACAGTTTCTTAAAAAAATCAAGGTGAAATTATACCGATTTTAAATTTTTCAGCGGAAATAACAAATTGTTATTGATTTTTTTGTCAAAAACTTCCGTATAAGTTATAGAAAAATGAGAAGTTTATACATTTTACGCCAAAACGAAAGAAAATTTAAAGTTAAATAATTTTGGCACGTTCATTTTTATGGTACCTTTGAAAAAATATATGTGAAAATTTACAAAATTAATACCAAGGCTATTGCAGTATGGGGAGAGATGTAGTATAATTAATAGTGTATTTATTATTGTCGGAGGCTGAGAGAGCACTCTCTGCGGACCGATACAGAGGAGGTAACTCATGAAGCTTGTTTCAGTAGTTGTTCCATGCTACAACGAAGAAGAAGTCCTTCCAATGTTCTATGACGAGATAACCAAGGTCACGGATTCCATGAAAAAGGAACACTCCGAGCTTGAATTTGAATTTCTTTTCATAAACGACGGTTCAAAGGACCGTACACTTGAGATATTCAGACAGCTTGCCGATAAGGACAAGCGTGTGAGATATATTTCGTTCTCGCGTAATTTCGGCAAGGAATCCGGTATGTATGCCGGACTCAAAAATGCCAGAGGCGATTACGTGGTCGTAATGGACGCCGACCTTCAGCACCCGCCGGCATTCCTGCCGCAGATGTACAACTTCGTCAAGGACGGCGAATTCGACTGCGCAACTACGCGACGCGTGAGCCGTACAGGCGAATCGAAGGTGCGCTCGTTCTTTGCGAGAATGTTCTATAAGATAGTAAACAAGATGTCGCAGACCGAGATAGTTGACGGAGCTCAGGATTTCCGCTTCATGACGAGACAGATGGTCGATGCTATCCTCGAGATGTCGGAGTACAACCGTTTCTCAAAGGGCATTTTCAGCTGGGTAGGCTTCAGAGTGAAGTATATGCCCTATGAGAATGTCGAGCGTCCTGCCGGCACGACTTCATGGTCGTTCTGGGGGCTCTTCAAGTATGCTATCGAGGGCGTTATGGCTTTCTCGACAGCTCCGCTCGCATTTGCTATCATCTTTGCGATAATATGCGCAGTTATTTCTGTGCCGCTCTTCCTTGTGGCACTGATAGGAGCTATATTCTGCTGGCAGGTCACAACAGCCGTTACGGCTATATCCGGCGTGATATTCCTTGTTGGAGCGCTGATACTCTTCTGCATCGGCATTGTCGGAATGTACCTCGGCAAGACATATATGGAGGTCAAGAACCGTCCTATCTACCTCACCGGCGAGACCGATGAGAGCTACCGCGGACGCAAGGCTTCCGGCGAGAGCAAGTAAGAGGTGTACTTTTGAATAAGCATACGAGGCTTGTCGCCTCACTGCTTTTCGTGGTCATTATCATACTTGCCGCCGCGATAACGCGTTTTTACCTGAATGTACCTGACGATACCGGCAGCAAGACATCGCAGGCCGAGATAGTCCGCAGGCTCATGGACGACGGAAAAGGCAACTGCATTTTCAGCGACGGCAGTGGAGAATTCGGCATCGCCGACAGCGAAGACCGCATAATCGTCGCTCCGGAATGGCGCGAGATAAGATTCGCGGGAAACGGCATATGCATCGCCGCCTCTAAAAGCGGCAGCCGCATGATTTACGGCTGTATCGACTACGAGGGCAATATCGTGATACCGTTCATATACAGCGATATCAAAAAGCACGAAACCGCCGGCTGCATCTACTACATAGCTGAGAGCGCAGCGGACGGCTCATGTGTGCTCTACGACGAGGATTTCCTGCCGTGCTTCCGGCACTCGTGGGATTCCTGCACGGTAAAGGGCAAGGAGGTAGAGCTCAGGGACAGCTCGGGCACGTATACGTTCACAGCTTCGGGCACGGGACTCCTCTTCACGAAGGCTTCCGTCAGCGGCGAAGCTATGGAAAGGCCGTACAATATCGACATATTCAGCCGTGTGCTGCTCTCGAAGCTGAGCGTGGACATGATAGAGGAAATGTCCGATATTGCCGGAAAGTACATAGAATATGCGTTCACGGGCAACGATGAGATACTCACAGAGATAACGACGGGAAGCCGCTCGGGATTTTCACCGCTCTTCCCCGATGACCACAGGCTCATTTCAAAAGAGCTCACAGGCATCTCTGATATACATATTTATTCGATAAGGTCTGATGACGGCACACCCTGCTATGAGGTAGCCTTCACAGCCGATTCGGAAGTGACATACACCGACGAGAGCGGAGAGACCAAAACGCTCCGTGAGGGATATAAAGCCGCAGTCAAGTTCAGCGGCAATTCGATAAGCGACCTGAGAGCTACATCGGGCTGCTTTGAGAAGGAAACGCCGGAATACCCTGCTCCGGCTGAAAAAGCGGATATTTCCGACAGCGGGGCTAAAGACAAAAACAGTCCTGAGGGACAGAACGGAGAATAGAAAATGGCAAAGAAAGTTGCAGTTATCATGGGAAGCGACAGCGATTTCCCTGTTGTAAAATCGGCTCTTACCGAGCTCAAAAAGTACGGCGTAGAGTTCGAGTGCCGCGTTATGAGCGCTCACAGAACTCCCGCAGAGGCGGCTGAGTTCGCTTCAAATGCAAGAGAGAATGGCTTCGGAGCTATCATCTGCGCAGCAGGCATGGCAGCTCACCTTGCTGGAGTTGTCGCAGGACATACTACACTGCCTGTTATCGGTATCCCGATGAAGTCGAAGGCTCTCGAGGGCGTAGACGCTCTTCTCGCGACAGTAATGATGCCTCCCGGGGTCCCCGTTGCAACTGTCGGCATCGACGGAGCAAAGAATGCGGCTGTACTTGCAGTACAGATGCTTGCTGTTGCCGATGACGAGCTCGCAGCAAAGCTTGCTGCCGAGAAGAAGGCAATGGCAGAGGGAGTTATCGCCAAGGACAAGGCTCTTCAGGAGCAGATAGCCGCTCTGTAATGCAGACTTACGATGTTCTGCTGTTCGATTTGGACGGCACTCTTACCGATTCGGCACCGGGCATTATGAACTGTCTGAGCCATGCGCTCGGCAAAATGGGATATGATATGCCCGAAAAGCCCGAACGCTTTCTTGGTCCGCCGCTGTATAGATCCTTCGCGGAATACTGCGGCATGAACGAGGAGCAGGTGAATGAAGCGGTAAAGCTTTTCAGAGAGCGCTACAGCGCAAAGGGACTTTTCGAGAACAGTATCTATGAGGGCATACCGGAGATGCTCCGCGAGCTCAGAGCCGGCGGAAAGCGGCTCATGGTCGCAACGAGCAAGGCACGTGTATATGCTGAGCAGATACTCGAACACTTTGGCATCGCAGAATATTTTGAATTCGTCGGCGGAGCTGAACTCGGCGGCACCCGCAATGAGAAATGTGAGGTCATCGAGTACGTGCTCGCGGGTGCGGGCATAACCGACCGCTCTTCCGTTCTCATGATAGGCGACAGATATAACGACGTCGCCGGAGCCCGTAAAACAGGTCTGAAATGCATGGGAGTGCTCTGGGGCTACGGCTCGGAGGAGGAACTCAGACAGGCAGGCGCGGACTTTATTGCTGAAACGCCGCATACACTCACTGATATGCTTATTGGAAAGGAATGATACTATGTTCGGAAACAAACGATCATTTAGTGCTGACCAGGGTCCGCGATTTATCGAAAAGGAAAAACACTTTATCGGCGGCTGTAAGGAGATAGTCATTCTTATCGATATGCATACTGATGTACAGTATATGACCACGACATCTCCGAAATCCAACTTTCTTATGATGCGTGATACATTTGGCAAGCCGCTTGTAACAAACAAGTCTTCGTCGAAACGCTTTTTTGAAAAGGAGCGACAGCTCGTTGCAGGCTTAAAGGAAGTAATGATTTTTGTTGACAGCTATACCGGAGTTCAATACCTGACCACAACAGCTCCGAATTCCGATATCATAATGCTAAAAGACGCCGACGGGAATCCGCTGTTTGAAGACTGAATCACACACAGACTCAAAATGCTTACAATTTCCGCACAGACGCGGAGTTGCATATATCGTCCTGTTTCAGAAGAAACAGGTGGATTGAAAATCAAGGAGGAATTTCAAAATGGCAAACATTGAAAAGAAGGAACAGCTCTATGAGGGCAAGGCTAAGAAAGTCTATGCCACAAACGACCCCGACCTCGTTATCGTTGACTACAAGGACGACGCTACAGCGTTCAACGGCGAGAAGAAGGGCACTATCACAGGCAAGGGCGTTATCAACAACAAGATGACAAACTTCATGTTCAAAATGCTTGAAAAGGAAGGCGTTCCTACTCATCTCGTAGAGGAGATAAGCGACCGTGAGACTATCGTAAAGAAAGTTTCAATAGTTCCCCTTGAGGTCATAATCAGAAACGTTGCCGCAGGCAGCTTCTCAAAGAGAATGGGCGTTGAGGAAGGCAAGCAGCTCCTTTGCCCGATACTTGAATTCAGCTACAAGAACGACGATCTCGGCGATCCCTTCATCAACGATTACTATGCACTCGCACTCGGCATCGCTACACAGGAGGATATCGACACTATCTCCAAGTATGCATTCAAGGTAAACGAGTTCATGGTGAAGTTCTTCAAGGGACTCAACATAGACCTCATCGACTTCAAGATAGAGTTCGGTAAAACTTCCGACGGCACAATAATCCTCGCAGACGAGATATCTCCCGACACCTGCCGTTTCTGGGATTCAACAACTCATGAAAAGCTTGATAAGGACCGCTTCCGCAGAGATATGGGCGGCGTAGAAGAGGCTTATCAGGAAATCATGAAGAGACTTATGGGAGAATAATTTATGGGCGGATTTTTCGGTGCAGCCAGCAAGAACGACTGCGTTACTGATGTTTTCTTCGGTACGGACTACCATTCACACCTCGGCACACGCCGCGGCGGTATGACTTCTTTTTCCGAGGACAAAGGCTTTCAGAGAAACATTCACAGTATTGAAAATTCACCCTTCAGAACGAAATTCGAGACAGACGTAGTGAATATGCGCGGCAAGCTCTGTATCGGCTGTATCAGCGATACAGACCCGCAGCCTATCATGGTCCGCTCAAAGCTCGGACTCTACGCTGTCTGTTCAGTAGGTATAATCCGCAATGCCGACGCGCTCGTTGACGAGCTCCTTGAAAAGGGCTGTGCAAACTTCGAGTCGATGTCGAGCGGTAATATCAACTCCGGCGACCTTATCGCAGCTCTTATCGCGCAGCGTGACAACTTCGTAGACGGTATCCGCTACGCGCAGAGCAAGATAGAGGGCACGATGTCGCTGATAATCCTCACAAGCGACAGCATCATCGCAGCCCGCGACCAGTACGGCAGACTTCCTATTGTTGTCGGCAAGCGCTGGGACGGCTACTGCCTCTCGACTGAATCCTTCGCATTCCAGAAGCTCGGCTACGAGACCGTTAAGGAGCTCACCGCAGGCGAGATAGTGAAGATAACAGCTGACGGCTGCGAGGTAATGGCAGAGGGCGACCCCTCCAAGATGAAGATATGCACCTTCCTCTGGACATATTACGGCTACCCGACAGCCTGCTATGAGGGCGTCAACGTTGAAGTCATGCGTACCCGCAACGGCGAGATAATGGCTGAAAACGACATCGCAGCAGGCAGACTTCCTGACGTTGATTTCGTATGCGGAGTCCCTGATTCGGGAACACCTCACGCTATCGGCTACGCAAACAGGAGCGGTATCCCGTTTGCACGTCCGTTTATAAAGTATACCCCCACATGGCCGCGAAGCTTCATGCCTACGAATCAGAGCATGAGAAACGTAGTTGCCAAGATGAAGCTTATACCCGTTCATGAGCTTATCGAGGGAAAGAAGCTCCTCTTTGTCGATGACAGTATCGTCCGCGGCACACAGATGAGAGAGACGGTAGAGTTCCTCTATGAGAACGGCGCAAAGGAAGTACATATGCGTTCAGCCTGCCCGCCTATCATGTACGGCTGCAAATATCTCAACTTCTC
>DEDQ01000085.1:4144-4805 GCA_002350065.1 Ruminococcus flavefaciens | reverse complement strand
GAGCGCGGCAAGCGTATGCGCGACGAGATATGCAAGCGCCTCAAGCTCACATCGCTTGAATTCCAGTCGCTTCCCGGCAAGGTAAAGGCAGTCGGACTGCCCGAGTGCAACCTCTGCACATACTGCTGGAGCGGAAAAGAATAAGCAGAATAACCGTAGGGGCTGGCGTCCTCGACAGCCCGTGAATAATATGCCTGCGGGACGTTGAGGACGCCGTCCCTTTCATTTGTATTTTGGAGGTAAATATGAACAACAGTTTTTCCGAAAGCTATAAGAAGGCTGGCGTTGACGTAACTGCCGGATATAAGTCAGTAGAGCTCATGAAAAAGCACATCGCCCGCACTATGATACCCGGTGCTCTTTCCGGCATAGGCGGATTCGGCGGACTCTTCGAGCTCGATATGACAGGTATCAGCAAGCCTGTTCTCGTTTCGGGCACAGACGGTGTCGGAACAAAGATAAAGATAGCATTCATCATGGATAAGCACGATACAGTTGGTATCGACTGCGTAGCCATGTGCGTCAACGATATAATCTGCTGCGGCGCAAAGCCTCAGTTTTTCCTTGATTATATTGCCTGCGGCAAGAATGTTCCCGAGAAGATAGCACAGATAGTATCAGGCGTAGCAGAGGGCTGCGTACAGGCTCAGTGCGCACTCAT
>DEDQ01000085.1:3402-3876 GCA_002350065.1 Ruminococcus flavefaciens | reverse complement strand
ATAATGAGCCTTCTTGACGCGGTAAAGGTGAAGTCCATCTCGCACATCACAGGCGGCGGCTTCTACGAGAATATCCCGCGTTCGCTTCCGGATAATCTCGCGGCAAAGATAGAGAGAAATGCAGTTCAGGTACTTCCTATCTTTGACCTTATCAAGCGCACAGGAGATATCCCGGAGCGTGATATGTTCAACACCTTCAACATGGGCGTCGGCATGATAGTATCTGTCGACAAGAACGACGCAGACAAGGCAATAGCAGCTATCAAGGCTGCCGGCGAGGACGCATATGTGCTCGGCGAGCTCGTTGAATCCGAAGAAGGCGTAATCATTTGTTAATAGAGCTTTCAGAGCTCAGAATCCAGAATTAGCGGGCGCACAATGTGCGCCCCTACATAAATATCCGCAGACAAGAAGGGATTCCGGCTCCCATACAAGTAATGTGCTGTCGAGCGAAAGCAGAGTATGCCTTTTGTA
>DEDQ01000085.1:0-3288 GCA_002350065.1 Ruminococcus flavefaciens | reverse complement strand
GGTGTCTGAGGGCAAAGCCCTCAGGAAGGTGATAGAGATGAAAAGACTGATAGCTTCATTGGCTGCGGCAGCGGTCATTGTTTCCGCAGCTTCAGTTCCCGCGACATCAGCGGGAAATATCCCTATGGACTACAACTCGGACGGCCGCGTCGACGTCTATGACGTTGTCGCTGCGCGGCAGAAGGGAGCTTCCAAAGAGGAGCTGAACGAGCTTGCCGATTTTCTCCTTAACAGGAAGAGATTCGATACCGAGTACACTATCGACAAATCATGCATACTCGAGCCGATGGGGACTGTCCACACCGGCGAGGGTACATTTTACGGCGGAGGCTACGAGGGCGGTCATGCCATGCTCGACCCCGTTTCACGCGATTACTGGATAGTCGCGATGAACCACTCCGACTACAACAGCGCTCAGCTTGCGGGAGCCTATCTCGAGGTCACCGGCGAGCTCGGCACTATAAATATGCTCGTGACGGACGAGCTCCCCGAGGGCAAAAAGGGCGACCTCGACCTCTACACCGACGCATTCCCGCTGATTGCGCCTGTCGAGAAGGGCAGAGTTCCGGTAAGCTGGAAGATAGTTCCGCTCGACAGTGCGGAATATGCTCCCGTCTCGTATAAGTACAAGGAGGGAAGCACGGAGTTCTGGTGCGGAGTACAGGTGCGCAATCACCGCTATCCCATAACGCGGCTGGAGTTTCTCAAGGACGGCGAATGGGTAGAGCTCCCTCGCCGCCCGTACAATTATTTTGAATCGAGAGAAATGGGCGCAGGTCCGTTCACGTTCAGGATAACCGATATATACGGTCACGTCATCATCGACAGGGATATCCCTCTCTGCGAGGACGACACCGTTATTCTGAAAGGACACGTTCAGTTCCCGCTTTAAAGGAGGACGCTTCACATGAAGGTGAATACCGAGGATTACGTCTGGGCAGTCGCTTCGTTCATACTGCTTGGAGTGTCATACCATTTCGGCTATCTGCTGTATGGCATACTTGCGGTATACGTTCTCATGGTGGTGCTCTTCATGGAGCACATATTCAAGGTGAAAAAGCGGCTTAGCCGTTCTGTAGCGGCATACGGCACAGTTACAGGCTACCACGAGGCAAGGAGCGGCGGAAAGTATTACTATCCGATACTGAATTACGATACCGAAGACGGCAGGACAGTCAGCTCGGTATACACCGTAGCCGACCGGAAACAGAGGTACGCCGAGGGCTCACAGGAGCTCATATGCTACGACCCTGACGACCCGATATTCTTCTATTTTGCCGACAGGGAAAATGAAATGACAAGGGATTATTACCGTTATATATTCTTCGGAAGTATCCCTGCACTGTTTGTACTGATAATGATACTTGCTAACTGACAGACTCACACAGGAGGAGATACTAATGAAAAATATAGTTGTTCTCGTTTCGGGAGGCGGAACTAATCTGCAGGCTCTAATCGACGCGGAAAAGTCCGGAATAATAAAGGGAGGAAGGATAACCTGCGTAATATCCTCAAAGGAGGGCGTATACGCTCTTGAAAGGGCAGCGCAGAACGGCATAAAAAGCCGTGTTATCCCGCGTAAGGAGTATCCGGATATAGCGTCCTACACCAAGGCAGTCACCGATGTGCTCATCGAGGAAAAGGCAGACCTTGTGGTATATGCCGGCTTCATGACGATACTTGACGAGCAGGTAGTAAAGGCGTTCCCGTACAAGATGATGAACGTTCACCCTGCGCTGATACCCAGCTTCTGCGGAAAGGGCTTCTACGGTCTGAGGGTACACGAGGCGGCTCTCGAAAAGGGAGTAAAGCTCTCAGGCGCGACGGTACACTTTGTCACTGAGGAGTGCGACGGCGGTCCGATAATAATACAGAAGGCTGTTCCCGTAGAAAACGGCGATACACCTGAGACCTTGCAGAGACGTATCATGGAGCAGGCAGAGTGGAAGATACTTCCCGAGGCTGTATCCCTTTTCTGTCAGGACAGGATAGACATCGTTGACGGGAAAGCATACGTGAAGTGATATGATACAGAAGCTCAAAGAAAACCAGACAGTCCAGAAGCTGTTTCTCTGCTTTTGGATGTACGCAGTCCTCGGCTGGCTTTATGAGGTATTCATCGAGGTATTTGTCAAGCATTGGGGATTTCACAACAGGGGAGACCTGTTTGGTCCGTACTGTCCGATATACGGTGTAGGAGCAATGCTTTTCCTGCTGTGCTTCGGCAGGCTCATGAAGAAAAAGGAGCCGAAATGGCTCGTTTACGTGAAGCCGTTCATTATATTTCTGGGGTGCATGACAGTTGCGACGGCGATAGAGCTTTCCGCGACATATATCCTTGAATACACAAAGGGCTCATGGCCGTGGCAGACCTATTCAGAGTACAAGTACAATTTTCAGGCGCGTATCGCGCTCAACACCTCAGTCCGCTTCGGATTGGGCGGAGTGTTTTTCATGTACGCCGTACAGCCGTTTTTCGACTGGCTTCTCTCGAAGCCTAAGCGCAGGACAATAAACATCATCGCGATAGTTGTTCTGCTGATAGTTCTTACGGACTTCATATACGTGAATGTTACCGGCTACAAGCCCGTGCTGGCGGAGCTTCCGGAGGCGTTCATCAACATTTTATTTATCCGGATATAAACCATATCCCGAAAGGAGTATTTATCATGAAAAAGCTTGAATTGGCACAGGAGCTCAGCTCAAACGCATATCCCGGAAGAGGCATCGTTATCGGCAAATCTGCTGACGGAAAATATGCCGTAACAGCATACTTCATCATGGGCAGAAGCGAAAACAGCCGCAACCGCGTGTTCATCGAGGAGGGCAGAGGTATCCGCACAGAGGCATTCGACCCCTCAAAGCTCACAGACCCGCACCTCATCATCTACGCACCTGTAAGAGTTCTCGGCAACAAGCTCATCGTTACAAACGGCGACCAGACCGACACTATCTACGAGCTCATGGACAAGCAGTACACCTTCGAGCAGTCGCTCCGCACACGCGAATTCGAGGACGACGCTCCGAACTATACACCTCGAATCTCTGGCATACTCCGCTTCGACGAGAAGGACTTCAACTATGCGATGTCCATACTCAAGAGCGCAAACGGCAATCCTGATTCATGCCAGAGATACACATTCAGCTACAACAATCCCGTTGCAGGCGAGGGACACTTCATTCACACCTACATGGGCGACGGCAGTCCGCTCCCGAGCTTTGAGGGCGAGCCCAAGCTCGTAGGCATCAGCGGAAGCATCGACGAGTTCACAGATATGCTCTGGAACA
>DEDQ01000012.1:47593-53969 GCA_002350065.1 Ruminococcus flavefaciens | reverse complement strand
GGCATTATGTTCAGGATAATTACTTTAAGCGGACGGATATCCTGATGCTCCGCGCGCTCCTTGGACATAACAAAAATATTTTCTTTTCCAAGCGTTTTGAACGCCGGAAGTTCTGATGATATGCGTATCGGCATTCCAAATCGCTCCTTTCATGATTAAGGTTTCTGCTTACGGTGACTTATCCTGAGCCGTCGCTGTAAGGGGATACCGCATTTACTCATTATTCTTGCAGTGCTCACAAGAGTTCATAAAGCGGTCGAGGTCGTCGGCGACAGTGGAGTCGCCCTCGAGGAATCTCAGCTTTTTCAGAGCATCGTAACCGGCCTTGTCCGGAAGTCTGAACTCGCACTTTCCGATAGCCTTCAGGCAGCTCTTGAACATGACCGAGCGCACGAGCCCGTCGCAGAGCATGAGGTCGCCGCCGTCGTCGTAATCGTAGACGACCGTCTTATCGCCCTCGTATGAGTAGGCGATAAAGCCGAGGACATTCCCACCGTCGAGCGCCTCTGTGATATGGAGCTTCACAACGCCGGGATTAGCCGCGAGGAGCTCCTCATAGCCGGCGGTGTCGAATCTTTCCTGTATTTCGAGCATATCAGCCGACCTTTCCGATAGCGGTCCTGAGAGCGCGGAGCTCCTCGGCAGTGAGCTCGCGCCAAGTGCCGGGTTTGAGCATACCGAGTTTGAGCGGACCGATGCTTATGCGGCGGAGCCTTGCAACTTCAAGACCCACAGCCTCGCACATCTTGCGTATCTGACGGTTTCTGCCCTCTTTTATGGTGATGAGCATGACAACTCTGCCGGGGGTTTTATCCTTAACGACAACAGTCGCGGGGAGAGTTTTCCTGCCGTCTATCTCGATGCCCTCCGAGAGCTGAACGAGCTGTTCATCGGTGATATCGGGGCGGACGGTAACTCGATATGTCTTGGAGATATGTCTGCTCGGGTGCATTATGCTGTTGGCGAATTCGCCGTCGTTAGTGAACAGGAGCAGACCCTCAGAGTTGCGGTCGAGTCTTCCGACGGGGTAAACGCGCTCCTCGACGTCCTCGAGCAGGTCCATAACGCAGCGGCGGTCGAGCTCGTCGGAGACGGTCGTAACGTAGCCGCGTGGCTTATTCATCATTATGTAAACGAAATTTTTCTTGCGGGGCATATAAAGGCGTTCACCGTCGATAGTGATGAGGTCTCTGAAACCGCACTTATCGCCGAGCTTAACGGGGTGACCGTTGAGCTTTACCTTACCGCGTGAGATGAGCTCCTCAGCCTTGCGGCGTGAGCAGTAGCCGCTGTCGGCAATCATTTTCTGAATCCTTATTTTTTCCATTATATCCTTCACTTTCTGAAAACAGTGATTTTCGGGCTGAAAGCTCCGTGACGGTTTTATCGGCAGCTCCGACCGCCAAAGAGTTTACGTCCGGATTTTTTCTTCTTAGCGGGAGCGTTCTTGTAAGCGGCATTTTCCGCGGCATAAAGCGGAATGCGTCTAATCTCCCTGCCGCGGCAGCTGATACTCAGCTCCGCGAGCTTGTCGCCCGCATTTACGGGCGCATATATGAAAGGCGGCGATATCACGGTGTAGCTGAGCTCTTCCTCGCCCACAGACGTGACCGGAGCGGGAAGCTCCTGCGCCTTTGCTTTTATGGTGTCAGAGCTCCCGCCGGCGAGTGGGAGCTCGATATCCTGCGGGATATCCGGCTCGAAGGTATGGACCTGCCCGAAAGCGAAGTCATACATAGCCATGTGGTCGTTCCAGTCGTTACGGTCGTTCAGCGTCACGCAGACGAGGTTTTTCCCGTCCCGCTCGCAGGCGGATACGAGACATCTTCCTGCTTCGTCGGTGAAGCCGGTCTTTACGCCGTAGGTGCCTCCGTACATCGAGAGCAGCTTGTTGGTATTTTTCAGCCAGCGCGGATAGGGCGGGTCGCCGAATTCGACCTTCATGCTCTCAGATGAGCAGATATCACGGAAAACATCGTAGCGCAGAGCCTCTGAGGCGAGTATCGCCATATCATACGCGGACGAGCCGTGTCCCTCGCCCTCAAGACCGGAGGGAGTGACGAAATAGGTCTTAGAGAGCCCCATTTCCTGAGCGCGTGAGTTCATAAGCTCGGCGAATTTGTCGATGCTTCCGGAAATACGCACAGCCGCCGCATTAGCGGCGTCGTTGCCCGATGGCAGGAGCATTCCGCAGCAGAGCGCCCGCTTAGTGACGATATCGCCCTCCTGCAAGCCCATAGATGAGCCCTCGACGTGAATGGCATCGCTGTCAACCACGAACGGGACGTCGAGACCGCCGCTTTCGATACATAGCAGGGTAGTCATTATCTTTGTCGTGCTCGCCATAGGGAGCTTCTCGCCGCTGTTTCGCGAGAATACGACCTCGCCGGTATCGGCAGAGACAACGACTGCCGCCTTAGCTGATATATCGGGCTCGTCAGCCGCATAGGCGGCAGGAAAACGCAGTCCTGCCATAAGCAGGACCGCGGCAATAACTGGAACTGTTTTTTTCATACGCAAACCTCCGAAAATTTATTCAGTAAAGGTTATGCGTCCGGAGCGCCGATTATACTAAGCTCAGTCGCTGATAGTAACGTCGCCCTCTTCAGTATTTCCGCCCTTTTTCTTTGCGAGGAAGCCCTGCACCTTTTCAACGATAGCCGGAACAGCGCTTACAGCACTGCTTATGGGGTCGTTAGCGGAATCCATAGTTATCATCTTAGCCTCGCCTGCGGGACTGATAACGAGGAAGCCCTCGGGCTTGATGCTTACGCCTGCGCCTGCTCCGCCGCCGAAGAGGTCCTTGTCGTACTTCGAGGGGAGGTCGGAGCCGCCGGAAGCGAAACCGTATGATACCTTGGATATCGGGATTATCGTAGTACCGTCGGCAAGGGTGATAGGCTCGCCAATAATGGAGTTTACATCAGCCATTTCTCTTATCTTGTCGATAGAGATTCCGAGTATTTCATTAACGGGTGTCTTTCTTGTATCCATGATTAAAACCTCACTTTTGCCTTACGGCTTGTTTTTTTAGTTTTCGTTCCTGCAATTTATAGGGAATGAAATATCTGAACAAATATGTTATCAGGAGCGCAGCTCCTGCGATAACCACTGTAATTGGTCTGACGCTCAGCTTGCCGGAGGCGTCCCAGCGGGACTTGTCGAGTCCGAAGCCGGCGTTGATATCGACAGTTTTGAGCTTGACGTTGAAAAGCACGCCCAGCCAGCCGAGCACGTTATATGCGGCTCCGCTTATCCTGCCGTAGTTGAGGGCGCATTTGTAAGCGTCCTCGTTTGCGATGATGAAGTCGATATACAGCTCGTGGAGCTTCACGCCCTTGAATATCCTGAGTATCGGGCGGTCGGCGGCACGCCAGATATCGAGTACGAAGTCCGCTTTATCTATAAGCGTTTTCGGGAATTCTATCTCGTCTTTTTCTTTTTTCTTCTTTTTATGCTTTTCTTTTTTGGGCTTTTCTGGTTTTTCGGGCTCTTCCTCGGGGAGCTCCTCTTCTGCCGCTTCAGCGGCGTGAGCGCTCTCCTCTGCGGGAGCCTCCTCCGGCGTTACGGAAGTCTGTTCCTCGGGCTTTTCTGTCGTATCCGGAACAGTATCCGCGCTCATATCCTCGATATCGGAAGTATCCTCATCTTCGGAGATGTCCTCATCGGGGGAGAAGTCGTCCTGTCCGGCTTCGGCGTCTTTTTTCTTTTTGCGTCTGAGATACCACGCGATGAGCCCTCGCTTGTCCGAATCATAGAGAAGCAGGAACGAGTATTTCAGCTTGTAGGTGAGCTTGTTGCCGAGGAAAGCCGCCTCAGCCCTTATGGGGAGCCAGAGTATCAGGAGAATGATGCCAAGAACGGCAAGAATTATCCACAGCAGAATTTTCAGAACTATCATTCATGCCGCTCCTTTCGATTATATTTGAGTTCGACTTACTCGGTAAGACCTACCGCGCCCTCGTCCTCCTCTGGGATATCGAGGGGGAGCTGGTCGTCCTCGATGACGACGTTCTCGTGTCCCGCGAGAGGCGGGAGGTCAGCAATGGAGCTGAGTCCGAACGTGCGGAGGAATACGGGAGTTGTCCGGTAGACTATGGGCTTGCCGGGAACGTCAAGACGTCCGGCTTCTTCGACGAGTCCCTTTTCGACGAGGTTGTTGACAACGGAAGAGCTGTCAACGCCGCGGACATTCTCAACGAAGCTCTTGGAAACCGGCTGATTATAGGCGATTATCGTAAGAGCCTCCATACCTGCGTTCGAGAGGGGAGTATTCTTTTTTGTTTCGAGAGCCATGCGTATCTGCGGAGCAAATTCCTCGCGTGTACACATCTGATAGCTGCTGTCGAGCTTTTTGATGCAAATTCCGCTGCCGCAGCCGTCGTAGCGCTCGTTGAGGAGCTTTATCATAGAGGGGATAGTACCCACGTCTATGCCGCTTGCCTGCGAGAGACGGTACAGCTCGACGGGCTCGCCGCTTGCGAAGAGAATAGCTTCTATTGCGCCGAGTTTTTCTTTGATTTCCACTTTTTGCGTCCCTCTCTTTCCATTTCTCCCTTGAAGAAGATGAGTGTATTGTCCTCGCTTATGGTGATTCGTCCGAAGCGTGTGAGCTCGAGGACGGCGAGGAAAGTCGCAACTCTTGCCGAGCGGTCGGTAACGCCCTCATAGAGCTTGTCCATGTAGACCTCGCCGGTGGTATAGAGCTCGCGGAGGATATGCACGACCTTGGTAAGAACGGGCACTATCTTACGCTTTACGACTGAATTTATCTTGTTTTCGATGTGCAGCTTCTGGGTATCGGGGCGGAGCTTCTTATTGGAAACGGCGCTGTACGCGAGAACGAGTCTTTCCGGCTCATGCACGAGCGTATAGGTCATATCCGCCTTTATCTTCATAGGCTGACGGACGAATATATCGCTGCCGATATTGCGCTCGGCGAGCGCCTTTGCAGCAGCCTTGCACAGCGAGAGCTCAATGAGAGCGCCCTCGAGTTCTTTTTTCATCTGTTCGGCTTCCTCGGGCTGAGGAAGGAGGGCGGCGGTCTTGATGTAGATGAGCCTTGCCGCCATTTCGAGAAATTCTCCGGCGAGTTCGAGGTCCTGCTTGTGCGCCTCCTCTATAAAAAGGAGGTACTGCTCGAGGAGCTTGGATATCTCGATGTCGCAGATGTTGAGCTTGTGCTTGGTTATCAGCGCGAGCAGTACATCGAGCGGACCCTCGTACACGTCGAGCTTGTAATTGATAGTCTCCATATCAGCCGATCAGGTGGGGGAATATCAGAACGAACGGGAGACTTAACAAGCCATTGATCAAACCTATAAGCCAGCCGAGCGGGTCGATAAGACCTCTTGTGAGGTCGCCGATGAAGAAAAGTCCGAAGAGGACTATCGTCGAGACCTGATGTATCAGCTGATGATTTGCGTAGTACCAGTTGTGGAATTTAGCTCCTGCAAACTGGTTGAGCACCTGAAATCCGTCAAGAGGCGGAAGGGGGAGCAAATTTATTACTCCGAGGCAAACATTTATGCTCGATATGACAGTGAGTACGAGAAAGAATGCCTGAAGCGGGGTGAAGCTTGTTAATAAAACAGAGCCGGACAGTGCAGAAGAAACCACGTTATAAGGGCTTACAAAAGAACCAAGATTACTGCTGTAGCTTTCATACACAGACGGTATCAGCAGCAGCAGACAGGGTATCAGCTTGCACACTATTGCTGCGAGAAAATGTGAAACAGGTCCCGCGAGTGAAACTGTAACAACGCCGCGTCTGAAATTCTTCATGCGGACGTAGTTTATAGGCATGGGCTTGGACCAGCCGAAGCCGATGAGGAAGATCATTATCGCGCCTATGGGGTCAAGGTGAGCCATAGGGGAAAGCGTGATGCGGCCCTCGCGCTCGGAGGTATCGTCGCCGTTCCACTTTGCGACCAGTCCGCGTGCGGAGTTGGTCATCGGCATGACAAGCAGGAGCATGAGAATGCGCGAAAAATATTTAAAAAACTTCTGTAAAAGGTCGATGTTATCCATAAGCACCTCGATAATATTTTTAATCTAATATAAGCATATAACTCTCCGTACAAAGTTACACATTATTTATTATACAACAAATGCACAAATTTTTCAAGTCTAAAATACAATTTTACGGTCGAATAAAAAAATTTAGGTTTTTTTTCAAAAAAGGCTTGCATTTTTCTCTGATATGTGTTACAATATTCATGTTGTCTAATTCGGCAGAGATTTCAGCCGGAGGATATGATGAATAATTAAGGAGGTGCAGCCTGATGGCAAAATGTGATATCTGCGGAAAGGGAGTAACTTTCGGAATAAAGGTTTCCCACTCACACAGACGTACAAACAGAACATGGAAGCCTAA
>DEDQ01000012.1:43813-47556 GCA_002350065.1 Ruminococcus flavefaciens | reverse complement strand
TCAAGATGCCTGCGTTCAGGTAAGGTCGAGAGAGCTAACTAATTGTACATCGTGTATGTGAGAGCGTTCCAATGGAACGCTCTTTTTGCGTTTACGGCATTTTTAGTTGGTGAACATATGATGCAGCAGTTCACGCAGCGCTTTTTTCCACTGGGAATACAGCGCGATATCATCCTTGACGGGGACTTTTCCGGCGTTGAGCGCCTCGTATACGCGCATTCCGGCGAGCTCGCCTCCCTGCGGCAGAGCGGTCACTTCACCGGAGAAAGCCGCTGTGCCGCTGACTTCGCCCCTGCATGAGACTACCGGAGGAGCGCCTGCGCTGTCGGTTATAAGGAGCTCCTCGCCTGCGGGAGCGGCTTCACTGAGTGTCAGCTTGGTAAACGGCGGGAGCAGGACTTCCGCTTCTTCGGGCTTAGCGTAGTGCGGCAGAGCCGCTCCAACGTCGATACAGAGGCTTCCGGCGGGGATATGCAGCTCCATGAGGGCGATGCCGAGGCGGTCGCGGTAAGCGCTGAGGAAGCCGTTTTTCGAGGTCGAAGTGAAGGAGACAGTCTGAGCCTTTTCGCGGCAGAGCTGATAGTCCGAGTATCGCTCGACCCTGTGAGTGACCGTATCTTCCGCAGAAATGCTCTTGCGGAAGGCGGAGAAGAGGTTGCTGAAAAAGCCGGTAAGCCGCTCGGTATCGGCGATGATTGCGGGATTGAGGAGCTTTCCCTCGGCGGCGCGGGCTCTCTCGGAGGAGATATCCGGAAAGAAGAGCGAGTTCAGCACGACATATGCCTTAGGGTCGCTGAAAAACGGGTCGGAGCCCGAAACATCGCCGATATAGAAGCGCAGAGCGCGTATTTCTTTTTCGTTCAGCATAGAAATCACCTCATAAAAATTATGGGCGCACGATGTGCGCCCTTCTGCTTATTTAGTTTCCTGTGGGAGCCTGTTCTCCGCCTTCGCCTGGAGTTACATTTCCGGGGTCAGGAGTTACATTGCCGGGATCGGGATTTACAGGGTCGGTCGGCTGGATGTTGGGGTCGGGAGTTACAGGGTCAGTAGGCTGGATATTGGGGTCGGGATTGGGATTTGTAGGATTCTCGTTGTTGGGAGTAGTCGTAGGCGGCGTAAATATGCCGTTCGGGTCGTGCTCGTAGGGATTATAGGGTCTGTCGCCGTTGGGGTCGGTCTGACCCTCGACAGGAGTTGTCTGAGTATCGTCGCCGTAGGGCATTTCGCCTGTGGGGATACGTCCGTTCATCGAGAAGCCAGAGCCCGTAGTGATAACGATATTCACGCTTGCGAGAGACTTTGCGGAAGTTCTCTTTGAAGCAGTAGTACTGACCTCGGCGGTAGTCACCTTTGAGGAGGGCGATGATGCAGTCGTGAGAGCGCTTGTGGAGGTCTGGAGCTCCTCGCCCTGCTTGAAGATATTCTCGCCGCGTCCGATGTTGGACATTACCTTCTCGGTAGGAGTTATCGGGAAAGCGATGAAGAATACGAGTATAAGAACGGTGAGAACGACGAAGCTGCCGCACGAGAGCAGAGTTATCTTCGTGGACTTTTTAAGTCCGCTCATAAATTCTGAAAGTTTATTCATTGATAATACACTCCAAATCAAATTATCTTTGTAAGCAGATACATTAATATTTTATCTCAAAATGCATGAAAAGTCAATAGAGAAATGTGATAAATCGGAGAAAATTCGCCGTGATTATTTGTTGGAATTGGGGCTTGGTATTGACAATGCGGAGGGAATGAAGTAAAATGTATTTATCAGCAGAAAAAACAAGAAAGTTGAGATGCTTATGAAAAGAGCAGTTACAATACAGGATATATCATGCTTCGGCAAGTGTTCGCTCACCGTGGCGCTTCCAATAATATCAGCTATGGGCATTGAGACGGCTGTAATACCGACAGCAGTGCTCTCGACGCACACAGGCGGATTCGAGGGCTACACTTTCCGCGACCTCACGGGTGATATCCCGGGGATAACCTCCCATTGGAAAAAGCTCGGACTGGGCTTTGACGCGATATACACCGGATATCTCGGCTCTCCGGCGCAGGTAGAGATAGTCTCGGATTTTTTCGACAGCTTCAACACTGACGAGAATTTCATAGTTGTCGACCCTGTAATGGGCGACTCGGGAAAGCTCTATTCCGGCTTCACAGGCGAGCTTGTGGACGGAATGCGGAGACTTTGCTCGAAGGCGGACTACGTTATCCCTAACATGACGGAGGCGTCGTTCCTGCTTGGGATACCATACTCTGAGGAAAACAGCGAGAAGCACACGAAGGAGCTCCTCAAGCGCCTTGCGGAGCTCGGATGCAGATATCCCGTACTCACGGGCGTCCGCTGGAACGAAAAGGAACAGGGAGCTGCCGCATACGACCCCGTGACCGATACATACAGCTTTTCCTTCGGCGAGCACGTAAACAGGCATATGCACGGCACCGGAGACATCTTCGCGAGCGTTTTCACCGGAGCCGTCACTCTCGGCAAGACCCTGCCGCAGGCTCTTGACATGGCAGTCCGCTTCACGACCGGCTGCATAAAGGCGACTCTGCCTACTGCGGACGAGGTTTGGTACGGAAGCTGTTTCGAGCTCTGTCTCGGCGACCTTATAAAATATGTGAATGAATAAAGAAGAAAGAAAAGAGAATAGTGAATAATAATGGTATCGCATTGCGGCGATAAATTCAAAATTTATCCGCGAAGCGGATACAACAATTATTATTTCTTCACTCTTCATTATTCACTTAGAAAAAGCCATAAAGAAGTCAGAACTTCTTTATGGCTTTTTCTCTTATGCTCTGTTTTAATGGAAAGCTTTCCCAGTGATTACCCCGCATGATACTGTCCATAATAATACCGGAATAATTTACAGGGGAGTATTGTTATGGCGTACAACAAGGTCGTTATTTCGGGAATAAACACATCTGAGCTGACCGTGCTCAAGGAGGAGGAGAAGATACGTCTCCTGCGCGAGATACGCGAAACAGGCAGCAAGGAAGCCCGCGACAAGCTGGTCAAGGGGAATCTCAGACTCGTTCTCAGCGTGATACAGCGCTTTACAGGGCGCGGAGAGGATATCGACGACCTCTTTCAGATAGGCGTGATAGGGCTTATCAAGGCGATAAACAATTTCGACCTCACGAAGGAGGTCAGGTTCTCGACGTACTGTGTGCCGATGATAACGGGCGAGCTCCGCCGTCACCTGCGGGATTGCAGTCAGGTGAAGGTCAGCCGCTCGCTGCGCGACCTCGCGTATAAGGCGATACAGGCGAAGGAACGCCTCATGCTGAAAAATCAGCGCGAGCCCACCATTGAGGAGATAGCTGCCGACATCGGCGAAAAGCGTGCGGACGTAGTCATCGCGCTCGAGAGCATAAGCGACCCGATATCGCTGTACGAGCCGGTATTCTCCGATTCCGACGACACCATGTACATCATGGACCAGATAGGCGACAAAAACGACGTTGACAGCTGGCTGGACGAGCTCTCTATCCGCGACGCGATAAAGGAGCTCGGCGAGCGCGAGCGGAATATCCTGTATCTGCGCTTTCTGAAGGGCAAGACGCAGGTCGAGGTCGCGAACGAGATAGGCATCTCGCAGGCGCAGGTCTCGCGTCTCGAAAAGGGAGCCATAAGCCGCATAAAGGGGAGCGTATGAAGCAGTAGGGGCGGATATTATCCGCCCGTCTTTCGCGGACGTTAAGGCAACACCACACAAAGACCGCCTGACGTCTTT
>DEDQ01000012.1:32845-43707 GCA_002350065.1 Ruminococcus flavefaciens | reverse complement strand
TTGTGCGGTATTGCCTTAAAAAATGCTTGACATTTTCTGTGAAATAGGGAATAATATAAAGGAATGCTTTTATGTCAGGAGGTCGGATATGAAAAGGATAATTGCCGCGGCTATGGCGACTCTGACTCTGTGCTCGTGCAGTCTGTCTGACGGGGAAACAGAGATGTCATCGGAGATACCCGAGGAGACAACCACATTCGTCTTTACCGGAGTTCCCGAAATGCCGGCTCTGGACTTCTCCGGAGGCGCATCGCATACCACGGCTGCTGAGAATACAGCTCCCGAAGAGACCTCCGCCGCAGATGAAGAGAACTCTTCCGGAGAGGAAACGCCTGCTGAGGGCACCGCCGCGGGAGAACTCTTTTGTCTTGATGTTCCGTATTACTCGCAGGACGAATACCCTACGGGCTGCGAGCTTGTCTGCGCGTCGATGCTTCTTGCGTACTACGGGTTTGATATATCGCCGTCAGAGCTGATAGAGCAGGGCTACGTCGGCACGGGAAGCGTGACCGAGGATTTTATGAATCCGGGAACATACTACGGCGACGACCCTAACAAGGTCTTTATCGGCGACCCGAACGATATATACAATTTCAGCTACGGCTGCTACAGCGGAGCCATTTTCTCAGGGCTGAGGAAATACCTCGAGCGCAAATACTACGATGCAGCGAATCTTAGCGGCATCTCGCTCAAGGACTTGTGCATGGAGTACATAGACCGCGGCGAGCCGGTCCTCATATGGGCGAGCACCAACATGGAGCCGACTCACACCGAGGACAACAACAAATGGATTATCACCGATACCGGCGAGGAATTCTCGTGGATATCGAACGAGCACTGTCTCGTGCTTGTCGGCTACGACGACGAGAATTACTGCTTCCACGACCCGCAGACCGGAGCAAACGTGCTCTATCCGAAGGCTGTTTCAGAGCAGCGCTACCGCGAGCTCGGAAGGCAGGCTATAACTGTTCACCCGTGGTAGAATAGCCCGCCACAGGCGGAAAAGTCCCTGCCGGAAGTATCTCGCGCATGGATACCGCGCTCCTGTCGGGAGCAGTTATTATGTGGTCGGCGAGGATAATATCGATTGCGGAAAGCGCCTCTTTCATGCTGAGAGTGGCGCTTATATCTTTATCCGAGGGCGTTGCGGCTCCGGAGGTGTGGATATGCGCCGCGAAAATGTAAGCAGCTTCGTGCCTGAAAGCGAATTCGGCTATCCTGCGGAAAGAGACCTTCACCGCGGAGGGCTCGCCCTCGGAGATGAGCTCGGTGCTGATAATGCGGAACTGCTTGTCTACAGCGGCAGCGACGGTCTTTTCTTTTGTGCCGGTGCGCATATATGCCGAGAAATAGCGTTTTGCCGCGCTCGTTGAATCAAGGAGCATATTCCCGCAGCTTAGTATCGCGCATTTGCGGCTGAGCTGAGGTATCAGAGCGAGCAGGGCGGCGGTCTGCTTGCCGGCTTTGCATTCACGCATGAGGAGAACGGGGTCGGAATCGGCGGCATTCCGGATACTTCCGTACACTGAGAGGATATTGTCGGCAATTTCCTCGGCCTTTTTGCCGCGTTCGGAGTATGACAGCAGGAGTATGAGCCTCTCGCGCTCGGAGAGCTTTTCGTCCGCGAAATAGCGCTGTCTTAGCAGCTTTTTCATGTTGTCCATATCAATACCGCCTGAAAGAGAATGCGCCGCTCTGCTTCATCGAGAAGGCTTTACCGCCGCCGCAGATGACGCAGTCCTCAAGGAAAATGCCTATGGGCTCGAGACGTTCAGCGATGAAGCGGGCTATAGTGAAATCGTCCTCGTCCGGAACGGGCGGACGGTCGGGGTGAACGATGCCGAGAGCTATCCTCGAGCAGCCGCTGCGCAGGAGCGAAGCGGCGATGCGTTTTATTTCGGAGTTCCCGTTCATAATGCTCGCAGCGGAGAAGCTTGAGCGCCCGATAACGGAAAGGTCGCTGCTCAGGCTGATAAGCAGGCACAGGTCAGCCGCAGTGCCGCTGAAATAGCCGGTGAAATATCTGCAAAGGCTCTCCGTGTCGGGGAGCTTTTCTGCTTCCGGCGGGAGAGCCTCGTAATCTGCGCACATATCGCGCATAAGACGGATAAATTCAGCCGTCGAACCTCCTACGCCCCTGACGCTTTCGAGCTCGGACTGCGGCGCGTTGAGGATATTGTTTATGGTGCCGAACCTGTTGACGAGACAGTGCGCGATGTCGTTGGTATTCACGCGGGGAAGCGCGTAAAAGAGTATCAGCTCGAGCAGCTCATGCTCGCAGAGCGCGTCCGCACCGAAGGTCATAAGGCGCTGTCTGAGCCTGTCGCGGTGACCGCTGTGGAGATTATCCTCTGCCATAAGCCGGCTCCTTTCGTTTTTATACTTTAGGCAACACCGTACAAAGACCGCCTGACGTCTTTGTGCGGTGTTGCCTTTATTCAATTATACCATGATTATCTGAAATGTCAATATTATCCGCATTTTTAACGGGAGCTTCGGTCCGTTCCGCGGGGTATATGTACAATAATCCGCAGAAGCGGCAAAAGTATCTGCGAAAATCTATATACGAGCGTATAAAAGGAGCAAAATGATATAAAAATGATTCGATTTTGAACATTACAATTATTGACTTTGTTAATTCTTCGTGATATAATTAAAATAATGAAAACGTGTGACCCTTTACACGAATGGAGGATAATCATGAAAATCAAAAAAATGCTGAGTGCCGCGACCTCCCTCGCACTTTCCCTCTCTGCATTTGCGGGAGCCGGCACTATACTTCCCGAGCGCGCGCTGACTGCGTCAGCCGCTTCGGCAAACTGGAAATTCGACTTCGGCTCAGGCGGCGTGTCATCAGGATTTACAGGAGTTTCCGCCTCGGACGGCTATAACGCTTCACGCGGCTATGGCTTCGCTCAGACATGGAACGTCGGAAACGTCTCCGCCGGCGGAAGCGGCGCAGGCAGCGATGCTGTCGAGTTCAAATCTGATGATGCTGCAAATACGTTCAACGTTGACCTGCCGAAGGGTCTGTATGAGGTCAAGGTGACAGTCGGCAACGCTCCGCGCTGCTCTATAAAAATGGAGGGAATGCTCCAGATAATGAACCTCACAAGGCTCAACGCCACCGAGACGATAAAGCTCCCTGTTACGGACGGACAGCTCAATATACAGGCTGTTACCGGCATAAAGAACGGTCAGAGGTCTATCTCGGCAATCGAGATAACCCAGATAAATACTACCGGCGAGATGCCGCCTATGGTCTGGATATGCGGCGATTCGACGGTTGCGAACTACTACAATCAGGCTGATACAGCTCAGCACGGCTGGGGTCAGTATTTCGGACAATATGCCGCTAAGGGCGGATATGAGGTCAGAAATATGGCTACCAGCGGTCAGTATGCCAAGGGCTTCGTTTCCGGCGGACAGTTCGATGCGATAGAAAAATACGGCAAGACCGGAGACGTTTACATCATCTCTATCGGCATAAACGATACCAATTATTCCAACAAGGACGAATACCGTGAAGTAGTAACTGATATGACCCGGCGTGCCAAGAAAAAAGGCATGGAAGTTATACTTGTCAAGCAGCAGGGACGTCACGGCGACTACAACAGAAATCCCCGACTCGGCGGACGCTGGTTCGGCGGCGAGCTTGATACAGTCGGAAGTCAGGAGAACGTTAAGGTAGTTGACCTTTTCACTGCATGGCAGGACTTCGGCTTCAGCATTGGCGGATACGATGCTATGACTGAGTATTACGCGGCTGATGACGACCTCCACCAGAGCAAGAAGGGCTCTCTGAAAATAGCAGAGCTCATGTCTGGACTTGTTGACCTGAGCAGTTCTTCGGCGGCTGAGATGAACGAGGACGTCTACTACGCTTTCAAAAATGTCAACAGCGGACTTTACATGGAGGTCTCTGAGGGCAAGGCTGAAAGCGGCACGAACGTTGACCAGTGGGGAAGCGATTCTCCCGCTGAGTACAATGCCTGGAAGCTGAAATCCGCAGGCGACGGCTACTATTATATAACATCGGCGCTCGACTGCTCACTCGTTCTCGATGTATCGGGCAACAAGGCGACTAACGGACAGAATGTCGGCATTTACAGCTTTGGCGGCGGAGACAATCAGCAGTTCAGCTTCAAGCGCAATACCGACGGCTCATACAATATCCTGACCAAGTGCTCCGGCGGCAAGTCGGCAGTCGAGGTAACAAACGCCCTCACAACTGCGGGAGCAAATGTTCAGCAGTGGGAGGTAAACGGTCACGACTGCCAGAAGTGGACGGCAGAGGTCGTAAATCTTCCTCTCAACGGAAAGTACATTTCCGGACTTACAGTTTATGATAGCGCAAATGCTCCCGCATGGGGCATAGGCGATACGAATACGGGCATGAAGCTCTTCGGCGACAGAGACTTCACAGTTTCCTCCTATCCGGAGTTCCTCAATGGTTCCGAGCACATCATCACAGCCGGAAATTCCAAGAATTTCTCCGGCGACGAGGCTAAGTTCAGCGTAAAGGCTGACGCGACGGTATATGTCGCTCTCGACAACAGAGTAACAGCTCCCTCGTGGCTGAGCTCCTACACGAACACGGGTTCATCGTTCGAGTGCAACGGCGAGATATTCTACATCTACAGCAAGGACTTCGCAAGCGGCGAGCAGGTAGTTCTCGGCGCAAACAGCACCATATACAACTGCATGAACTACTCAGTTTTCGTCAAGGCAAAGCCTCAGGAGGCCACAACTACCACGGCTGCGACTACGACAACTACGGAAACAGTCACAACCGCTTCCACAAGCTCGGACTCAGAGTACGTTCCCGGCGACGCAAACTGCGACGGCAGCGTAACTGTTGCGGACGCAGTTGCTATACTCCAGTTTATCGGCAACAGAGACAAGTATGATCTCTCACCCGAAGGCAAGAGAAATGCAGATGTTGACGGCTTTGGCGGAGTTACTGCAAGCGATGCGCTCTTCATACAGATGGTAGACGCGGGACTTAAAACTCTCCCCGCAGCTCAGAAGGAGACTACATCTTCCACCACGACAACATCTGCTACAACTACAACGGTACAGACAACGACCACTTCGCCCTATTATTTTGCAGTTGACCAGACATGGAACGACGGCTGGGCAGAGTCCAGCAACAGCGGCTTCACCAAGACCGAAGCCGGCATGGGCACTTCCGGAAATATCGGCTATGTGAACCTCAACAACGTTGCGGGAAGCTATCTCACATTCAGCGTAAACGTTCCCCAGAGCGGCAACTACATGACACATATCCGCTTTGCAAACGGCTCCAGCATCGACCGCAAGACTAACGTATACGTCAACGGCGATACATCTTCATACTGGCAGCAGTCCTTCCCCTCCACCGGCTCATGGACCGAGTGGAACGAGTACGGCATCGTTCTTCCGCTGAAGGCAGGCGCGAATACTATCAAGTTCGAGTCGGCAGTAAGCGAGGGCGGACCCAACTTCGACTACATCGACCTCACACTCACAGACGAGCCTGTTGCCGAGCTCTACGACCCCAATGCCGGTCAGCAGATACTCGACGGCAGCAAGCCCACCGTTTACCTCGCCGGAGATTCTACCTGCCAGTACTACAACGCAAGCAAGCAGAGCCAGAACGGCGGACCCATTCAGGGCTGGGGCTACTATCTCTCGGATTACTTCTCAGATGACGTTACAGTGAGCAATCAGGCAATCGCCGGAAGAAGCTCCAAGAAGTTCTACGACGAGGGCAGATTCGCATACATCACCGAGAACCTCAAGAAGGGCGATTTCGTAATGATACAGTTTGCTATCAACGATGCCGGCAAATCCAATGCCGACAGATACGCTCCCACCTGCGGAAACGTAGACAATCCCTCATCGGGTTCATACGAGTGGTACATGACCTCATTTATAAAGGACACGCAGGCAAAGGGAGCAACTCCCATACTGATGTCCTGCACACTCAGCGCAAAGTCATACTCGAACGGACAGTTCACTGCAAGCTATACAAACTACAGCGACGCCTGCAAGAAGCTTGCTGCGAAGTATAATGTTCCCTATGTTGATGTAAACGGCATAATGGTGAACCATTATAATAAAGTAGGCTATAACACAGCTCTTTCGTATCACATGGCAGGAGCAGTACAGGGCTCGACCGACATGACTCACTTCAACGAGAACGGCGCAAAGGTCATCGCCGGACTCATCGCAAACGCAGTAAAAACTCAGGGCATTTCCGGACTTTCCGGCTACGTAAAATAAATACAGCTACCCGACCTCCTGCGGAATTCCGCGGGAGGTCTTTGTTTTTCTCCGGCAATAATTTTTCCCTATAACTGACTATCGCTATTACGTATTGGACAATTACCTATGGATATGGTATGATTAGGTCATGGAAAAAAGGAGTGATAAACATGAAAACTTACAGGTACATCATTAACTCAGAACGAATGCGATGTTTGTGATGATTCGATGTGCATAAACTATCAATAAATCTGGAAAATATGAAAGGTGATTTTAAAAATGAACAATAAGGCTAAGATAATTTCAATACTCGCAGCAGTATCGCTGCTCACAGGCTGCGGAGCATTCAACAACAGCTCCGAGGGCGATTCAACATCCGAGACAACATCTTCTGTGACTACAGAGGATACAACAGGCGATAAGGACTGCTGCAAGGAAAAGGATAAGGAATGCTGCTCGGATTCAACAGCAGACTGCTGCGGCGACAGCGCAGAGGAAGCACTCGGCAAGCCTGAAAAGGCAGACCTCAACCTCGGCTACCTCAACTCGACAGCACACCTGCTCGCATTCGTTGCACAGGAGGAGGGCTACTTCAAGGAGGAAGGCCTCAACGTAACGCTCACACAGTTCTCCAGTGCGGCAGAGCTCGTAAACGGACTTGAATCCGACAAGCTCGATGTTTCATTCATCGGCTCGGTACCAACTCTCACATTCCTCAGTCAGGGACACGATATCTCGGTTATCGGCGGAGCAATGACAAACGGTCACGGCTACGTTATCAAGCCTGAATTTGCTAAAAAGGACGAAGAGGGCGTAGAGATACTCAAGGGCAGAAACGTTGCCTCAGTCAAGAACAGCGTACAGGACGCAGAGCTCCAGATACTTCTCAAGAACGCAGGAATTGAGATAGGCGAGGGCAAGGACAAGGTAAACATCGTATACTTCGACAGCCAGAAGGACGCATATGCAGCTCTTCTCAACAGCAACATTGACGCTGCATCGGCATATTCACCGTATACATCACTTGCCAAGTCGCAGGGCTACAAGGTAGTTTACTACTGCGCACATGAAAAGGCACTCGAGAATCAGCCCTGCTGCCGTCAGGTAGCCAAGACCTCGGCTGTAAACTCCAATCCTAACACATTCACAGCTCTCGAGCGTGCATTCATCAAGGCATACCACTTCACACAGTCCGACCACGACAAGACTATCAAGGACGTCAAGAAGTACATCGACATCGACGAGGACTTCATCAACACCGAGGTATACGGCGGATTCAGCGTATCAAGCCCCGACCCCGACAAGCAGGGCACACTCACACTCAAAGATACAATTGTAGAGCTCGGCTATACAGAGGATTTCGATATCGAGCCCCACTACAACACTGACATATACAAAAAGGCGCTCGACAGCATCATCGCTGAGGGTACCGACGACATTTACGATTCATTAAAGGAGCATTTTGATGACTACGAATAAGATAGAGATAAAGGGTCTTACCGTCAACTATAATGACAGCAAGCGAAGCTTCAACGCTCTGCACGACGTATCATTCGGCGTAGGCAGCGGAGAATTCGTAAGCGTTATCGGAGCGAGCGGCTGCGGAAAGTCAACGCTTCTGAGCGTTCTTGAGGGACTTTACGCTCCCGCCGGCGGAACGATACAGATAGACGGAAAAGAGCTCCACGGCACAGGCACAGAGCGCGGAGTAGTGTTTCAGCACTACTCCCTCTTCCCGTGGATGACCACAAAGAAGAATATAGAGTTCGGCATAAAGCAGTCACGCCGCGATATCAAGCGCAGCGAGCGCTCGAAGATAGCCGATGAGTTTCTCACCAAGGTAGGACTTGCCGATTCCGGCAGCAAGTATCCCTCGCAGCTTTCAGGCGGTATGCAGCAGCGTGCAGCTATCGCGAGAGCTCTTGCAATGGATACCGAGATACTTCTCATGGACGAACCGTTCAGCGCTATCGACCCGAAAAACCGCGTGATATTGCAGGAACTCCTGCTCAGCCTGTGGGAGGGCGACGGAAGCGAGGAGCGCAAGACAGTCGTTTTCGTAACACATGATATCGACGAGGCTATACTTCTCTCGGATAAGATAGTAGTCCTCACAGCTCACCCGGGAACGGTACACGAGGTAGTAAACGTGCCTTTCGAGCGTCCGAGAAGCCGTGCAGAGCTCGTAAAGACCGACGAATACGGCAGATTCCGCAACAGACTGCTCTCTCTCCTCAACACTGACATTGCCGAGCGCATCGGCGGAGACGAGGTGGTATTATGACGCTGAAAAAGCGTTATCTCCGCGTAACACATCTGCTTTTCATAGCATTGCTGCTTATACAGCTTTTGCCCGATAAATCAACAAAGGAAGTATTCACAGGCTCGCTCATCGCATTTGCGATAGGAGTTGAAGTGGTATTCCTTGCGATCTCGTCGCTTATAAAGAAGGAGCAGAGCCTTACGCTTCTTGCAGATATAGCCGGATTTATCTTTGTTATCCTCGGCATATGGTCTCTTGCAACGGCGAAGTTCAATATCCTCAACGATATGCTTTTTCCCTCGCCCGGAAAGGTCATTCACCAGTTTACAGAGGACAGCGACAAGATAATCATAAACATTGAAAGCTCGCTCGGAACAACTCTCAAGGGCTTCCTGCTTGCAGTAGCAGTAGCAGTACCGCTCGGACTTTTCATCGGCTGGAGCGCACGAATCGGCAGTGCAGCGACTTATATCACGAAGTTTTTCAGCTCTATCCCGCCGATAGTGTACATTCCCTACGGCATCGCACTTCTCCCGACATTCAAGTCGGTATCCGTATTCGTTATCTTCCTTGCGACATTCTGGCCTGTGTTTGCGGGCACGATGAGCGGCGTTCTCGGCGTAGACAAGAAGATAATCGACTCGGCAAAGGTGCTCAACGTAAGCAAGCCGGAAATGCTCTTCCGCGTAATATTTCCCGCGTCATTACAGCAGATATTCCTCGGCTGCAATCAGGGACTAAGCGTATCGTTCATACTTCTCACATCTGCCGAGATGATAGGTGCGCGTGACGGAATGGGCTATTACGTAAAATACTACTCCGATTTCGGAGACTACACACGTACAATAACAGGACTTCTCGTCATTGGCATCGTTGTTATCGCAGTGACGTTCCTGTTCAACAAACTACAGTCACATTTACTGAGATGGAAAAGATGAAAAATTTAATAAAGCGAAGCCAAAAATCTGTATCATGATTTTTGGCTTTTTGTTTTGTCCGGAGTCGCTTCAAAACTTGTGCAGTGATATTAATAATGCGTTGAGCAAATTATTAATATCCATACACGAAATTGTAAATCTGACAAAAGAGATAAAAATGACGTTTGATATAGAACGATTCTATAACTATTGCCGAATATAGTATAAACCTATTGACATGGTATGAAAACTATGCTATAATGCATATAGTTCCAGTAGGAATACAGGAAATACTAAAAGAAAAGGAGTGCTGAACATGAGAGCAAATATGATGTGTTGTTGTATGTGTAACATGATGTCTAAACGTATTCTGCCTGCTTATGCTCGGCGATGTTGCGTCTTTTTCTGATGTAAGCGAGTATATGCACAGCTTTTGCTGTTATGTGCGGAATGCGTTTTGGCATTCCGCATTTTTGTTTTTTGGAGGAGCATATGGTTAATGAAAGAGAAAGCGTGACCGCTAAAATGTGCGCATTTGTCAGAGCATGGCATTCGAACAGATCACGGCAGAAAATATACGACGATTACCTTGCATTCGATTTCATGGGCAAGGAAGAATACGACAGCATCTACAGCATGATAAGCCGCGGATTCGGCGGCGTTCAGGAGTTTTCACGGGAGGATACAGAGCAGCTCATAAACGAGTATATCGCTCCGATACCGCTTTCGAGGATACACTTCAACGAGGTAAGGCTTGAGAATTTCGCGGCTGAAAACGGCGATATCCAGTACGTCATCTGCGGTGCGGGCTCGGATACGTTCTCGTTCAGGAACGTGAACGGGAATATACAGGTCTTCGAGATAGACCACCCCGATACCCAGCGCTACAAGCTTGACCGTATCCGCGAGCTTGAATGGAATATCCCGAAAAATGTGCATTTCGTGCCTGTCGATTTCGAGAAGGAGCGAATGTGCGACAAGCTTATCGCGGCAGGCTTCGACCCTGCGAAAAAGACCTTTTTCAGCATACTCGGAGTTTCGTACTACCTCACGCTTGACGTCTTTGCTGATACGCTCAGGCAAATGGCGGAGCTCTCGTCGCTCGGAAGCACGGTGGTTTTCGATTATCCCATAAAGACCGGCGATTTCCCGCGCAGAGTAGCCCGTCTCGAAAAAATAACCGAGGAGCTCGGCGAGGTCATGCGCGGCGGCTTCGACTACAATGAAGTATCGCGTGCGCTGTATTCGCTCGGATTCCAGATAGATACCTATATGCCGCCTGAAAAGGTGCAGAAAGAGTATTTCGACGGCAGAGCGGACGGCATGAGAGCATTCGAGAACGTCAGCCTTATCTCTGCAACATACACCGCAGGCTACAATTTTGAATAAAGGCAATACCGCACAAAGATTGTGCTGAAGATGCGCCGTGAGAT
>DEDQ01000012.1:28178-32814 GCA_002350065.1 Ruminococcus flavefaciens | reverse complement strand
GCTGATAAATATGAGATATATGGGGTTTGATATTTGTATAACTCCGATCGGTGAAACTTAATAAAGGTAACGCCGCACAAAGCCCTCAGGCGGTCTTTGTGCGGTGTTGCCTAAACTAAGCCATTACTAATTAAAAAGGAGAATTATTATGAGCAACTATAAAAATACTGAAACAACACTTATCCACGGAGGTATCTCCATTGACGAGCGCACAGGCGCTGTGAATATCCCGATATATCAGACCTCGACCTACAAGCAGGACGGTCTCGGAAAGATGCGCGGATATGAGTATTCACGCACAGGCAACCCCACCCGTGAGGCTCTCGAGTCCCTCATAAACGACCTCGAGGGCGGCTATGCGGGATTTGCATTCGGCTCCGGAATGGCTGCTCTCACGGCAGTCCTGAGCCTCCTCAACAGCGGCGACCGCGTGCTCATTTCAAGCAATGTCTACGGCGGCACGTTCAGACTCCTTGATAAGGTGTTCAACCACTTCAATATCAGCTACACTATCGCGGATACGACCGACCTTGCAGTCTATGAGAGCCAGATAACCTCCGATGTCAAGGCTGTTATCATCGAGAGCCCCGCGAATCCGCTCATGACTGTCACCGATATCAAGGCTGTCGCTGAGGTATCCCACAAGCACGGGCTCCTCGTTATCGTGGACAATACCTTCATGACTCCCTATTTGCAGAAGCCGCTTGCTCTCGGAGCTGATATCGTCGTTCACAGCGCGACTAAGTACCTCGGCGGTCACAGCGACGTAGTTTCCGGTCTTGCAGTCGTAAGCACCAAGGAGCTCGCTGAGAAGATTGCCTTCATTCAGAATTCTACCGGAGGAGTGCTCGGTCCCTTTGATTCCTTCCTGCTTATCCGCGGCATAAAAACTCTCGCGGTACGCATGGACAGACACGTCTCAAATGCGGAAAAGGTAGCTGACTTCCTCACCGCCCACAAGGCTGTGAAGAACGTCTACTACCCCGGACTTGAAAGCTCGCAGGGCTACGATATCAACCGCAGACAGGCTAAAAACGGCGGCGCGATGATATCCTTCGAGCTGAATGAGGGCTACGACATCAACACTTTCTTCGAGAGCCTTGAGCTCGTTTCCCTTGCAGAGAGCCTCGGCGGCGTGGAGTCTCTCGTATGCCACCCCGCAACTATGACTCATGCGTCTATTCCTGCCGATATACGCAAGAAAGTCGGCATCACGGACGGTCTTATCCGTCTCTCTGTCGGAATCGAAAATATTGAAGATATTTTGGAAGATATCACTCAGGCTATTGCAAAATCTGAGAGAAAGTGAGATAATAGATATGAGATACTATGATTCAATGCAGGCGCTTATCGGTAATACGCCGCTTGTGAAGCTCGGTAATATCGCTGGTGCTGAGGGAGTGAACGTTTTCGCTAAGCTCGAGCTCTATAACCCCTCCGGAAGCGTCAAGGACCGCACAGGTCTCTACATGATAAATGACGCCGAGAAGCGCGGGCTTCTCAAAGAGGGCGGCACTATCGTTGAGGCAACTGCCGGCAATACCGGTCTCGGAATCGCGTTTGCGGCTCTTAACCGCGGGTACAGGATAATCTTTGTTGTCCCGACTAAATTCTCGGCGGAGAAGCAGGCTCTGCTCCGCGCTCTTGGGGCTGAGGTGGTCAATACTCCCCGCGAGAAGGGTATGCTCGGTGCAGTCGCTAAAGCTGAGGAGATAAAGGCTCAGATACCCGGCTCGATATCGCTGGAGCAGTTCAAGAATCAGAGCAATCCGCTCGCACACTACGAAACTACCGGACGTGAGATTTTCGAGGCTCTCGACGGAAAGATAGATTACGTTGTCGCGGGCGCAGGAAGCGGCGGTACCTATACAGGTATCCTCCGCTATATCAAGGAGCGCGTACCCTCTGCAAAGGGCATTCTCGCTGACCCTGTCGGCTCGACTATGGGCGGCGGTGAGCACTCCGACTACAACATCGAGGGCATCGGCAACGATTTTATCGCCGATACTATGGATATGTCACTCGTGGACGAGGTAATAAAGGTGAACGATACCGAGGCATTCGAGACTGCAAGGCTTCTCGCCTCGAAGGAGGGCGTTATCGCAGGTTCTTCCTCCGGTGCGGCTATGGCGGCAGTCCTGAAGCTCATAAAAAGCGGCGCAAAAGGCAATATCGTGACCGTTTTCCCCGACCGCGGCGACAGGTATTTCAGTACAGGATTATACGATTGAGAGGTTAATTATGACACTTCAGCAGCTTAAATACATACTTGCGATTTCAGCAACAGGCTCTATGAACAAGGCAGCGGAGCAGCTCTACGTTTCGCAGCCCTCGCTTACCTCCTCAGTGCAGGAGCTCGAAAAGGAGATAGGCATCAAGATCTTCAACCGCAGCGGCAGGGGAGTTACCCTCACTAACGACGGTGCGGAGTTCATACAGTACGCCCGTCAGGTAGTTGGACAGTTCGATATCCTCGCTGAAAAATATATCAGCAAGGGCAATGTCAAGAAAAAATTCGGAGTTTCTACTCAGCATTATTCCTTCGCCGTTAAGGCTTTCGTGGAAATGGTGAAAAAGTTCGATACCGCCGAGTACGAGTTTGCTGTACGCGAGACTAAGACTGCCGAGGTCATCTCCGACGTTGCTACTATGCGCAGCGAGATAGGCATCATCTACCTCAACGACTTCAACCGCAAGTCAATCACAAAGCTTCTGCACTCGAACGGGCTGGAGTTCCACACGCTGACGAAGTGCAATCCCTACGTTTACCTCTGGAAGGGTCACCCCCTCGCCGGCGAGAAGAAAATAACCTTCGAGCAGCTCGCCGATTACCCCTGTCTCTCCTTCGAGCAGGGCGACAACAGCACTTTCTACCTCGCGGAGGAGCTCCTCAGCACTGCCGACTATCAGCGCACTATCAAGGCGAATGACCGCGCAACTATGCTCAATCTCATGATAGGTCTCGGCGGCTATACGCTTTGCTCCGGTATCATCTGCGAGGAGCTCAACGGCAGCGACTACATCGCCGTTCCCTTTGAGGACGATTCCGATGAGATAATGGAAATTGGCTATATCACGCTGAAAAATGTCATTCTCAGCGAAATGGCTGATATCTACATCAGGGAGATAAAAAGCTACCTTGGCTTATAATCAAAACCTATAACTCTGCATAAAAGTCATGTATTGGACAGAACGTGCAGAGCGGTGTATAATATAAACATACCAAACAAATATACATAATAGATTATGGAGGATAAAACAATGAGCAGAGATATAAACAACAAATTCTGGAATGAAGAACTTGAGACTCTTCCCCGTGAGGAGCTCGAAAAAAGACAGCTTGAAGACCTCAAGGAGATCGTGAAATTCGCTTACGATAACGCTCCCTATTACAAGCGCTCGTTCGACGAGGCCGGCGTTAAGCCTGAGGATATCAAGACCCTCAAGGACATCGAAAAGTTCCCGTTCATCAACAAGAAAACTCAGCGCGATACTCAGGGCGTAGGTTCTTTCCTCGGTGAGCTCGCTGCTGTTCCCGAAGAGGACGTCGTTTTCATCTCGACTTCTTCCGGTTCTACAGGCGTTCCCACAATGAGCCCTTTCACAAAGAAGGACTTCGACGAGTTTCAGGACACTGAAAGCCGCTGGTTCTGGCAGATAGGCATGAGACCGAATGACCGTTACGTTCACGCTCTCAACTTCTCACTCTACGTTGGCGGTCCTGACGTTATCGGTGCGCAGAATCTCGGTGCGCTCTGCATCTGGGGCGGTACTCTCCCGAGCGAGAGACTGCTCTTCATACTTAAGACCTATCAGCCTACTGTTATCTGGACTTCTCCCTCATACGCTTGGCAGCTCGGCGAAAAGGCTCTCAAGGCTGGCTACGACCCGAAGAAGGACTTCAACATCAAGAAGATAATCGTTGCCGGCGAGCTCGGCGGCTCTATAGACGCTACCCGTAAGGCTATCGAGGAGATCTGGGGCGCTGAGGTGTTCGACTTCTACGGTCTTTCCGATATTTTCGGCGCTTGCGCTGCTCAGTGCGAATACCACGACGGTCTCCACATCGCTGAGAACCATATCCTCGTTGAAACTGTTGATATCCATACAGGCGAGGTCCTCGAGCCCGGTCAGACCGGTGAGCTCGTGTTCACAACTCTCCGCAAGCACGCTCGTCCCCTTATCAGATTCAAGACAGGTGATATCGGTCGCATCGACACTACAAAGTGCAAATGCGGACGTACTCACGGAAGGATCAGCATCCTCGGCAGAAAGGACGATATGTTCATCGTTTCCGCTGTTAACGTTTTCCCGAGCGATATCGAGGCTGTTATCCGCGAGCAGAGCGACCTTACAGGTGAATACCTCATCCGTATCTTCGAGAAGGACTTCACAAGCAAGTACGCTGTTGAGGTCGAGAAGGCTTCCGGCGTTGCAAAGGACGATGATACAGTTGCAGCTGAGGTTTCCGCAGCTCTCAAGGCTCGCATCGGCGTAAAGCCCGCTAAGGTCATAGTTCACCCCGACGGCGGACTTGATACACGCTCTGAGCACAAGTCAAGACGCGTTATCGACGAGAGAAATATTGACTACAGCATCTAAGAATGGTATAATAATTGAGAATTGAAAATTGAGA
>DEDQ01000012.1:27730-28148 GCA_002350065.1 Ruminococcus flavefaciens | reverse complement strand
CTCAATTACGAATTACGAATCATGAATTATAGTTGGGCGGATTTTTTCCGCCCAATTTATTACAAGGAGAATGTGAAATGCCACAGCTTTCAAACCGTACAGCTACCTTTACCGATTCCGTTATACGCCGTATGACGCGAATCTCCAATAAATTCGGCGCGGTAAACCTCTCGCAGGGTTTTCCCGACTTTGAGCCTCCTAAGGAGATACTCGACCGCCTTGCCGAGGTCACTCGTGAGGACTTCCACCAGTATTCCATAACGTGGGGAGCTCAGAATTTCCGCGAGGCACTCGCAGAAAAGCAGTCCCGTCTTATGGGACGCACTATCGACCCTAACGGCGAGATAGTTGTCACCTGCGGAAGTACTGAAGCCATGATGGCGGCTATGATGTCCGTTACAAATCCCGGCGACAAGGT
>DEDQ01000012.1:20103-27690 GCA_002350065.1 Ruminococcus flavefaciens | reverse complement strand
CCGATATATGTTCCGCTTATCCCGCCCGCTTTCAGCTTCGATGCGGACGTCCTCGAGGCTGCTTTCAAGCAGCACCCCAAGGCACTGATACTCTGCAATCCGTCGAATCCCTGCGGCAAGGTCTTCACTCTTGAAGAATTGCAGATAATTGCTGACCTCGCCAAGAAGTACGATACCTTCGTAATCACTGATGAGGTCTACGAGCATATCGTTTACGCTCCGCACAAGCACGTTTATTTCGCAAGTCTGCCCGATATGTGGGAGAGAACTATCTCCTGCTCGTCCCTCAGCAAGACCTACTCGATAACCGGCTGGAGACTCGGCTACGTTATCGCTCCGCCGCATATCATCGACACCGTGAAAAAAGTCCACGATTTTCTCACCGTCGGAGCTGCTGCTCCCTTGCAGGAGGCGGCTGTTACTGGTCTCCGCTTCGGCGATGACTACTACAAGTGGCTTCAGGACAAATATACCGAGAAGCGTGACCTCTTCCTCAACGGTCTCGACCGCATAGGCATTCAGCATACTGTCCCGCAGGGCGCTTATTATATCCTGCTCGATATCTCGGAGTTCGGCTACAAGAGCGACCTCACTTTCTGCGAGAAGCTCGCTGAATACGTCGGTGTGGGAGCTGTTCCGGGTTCGAGCTTCTTCAAGGAGCCCGAAAACCGCTATATCCGCTTCCACTACGCTAAGAAGAATGAGACACTCGAGAATGCGCTCGAACGCCTTAATGATATCCGCAGGAAAATGCCTAAGGAGTAAAACTTACGCCGCTTCGCTATGACCGGCGAATACAACACCATTAAAGGAGATATAAATATGGAGCTGATACCAAGCTTTTCCGTTGACCATACTAAAATAATTCCCGGCATCTTTGTCAGCAGGGTAGATACTCTTGGAGAATATAAGATAACTACCTACGATGTGAGAGTCACAAGACCTAACGTCGAGCCCGCTGTTGATGCGGCGGCTATGCATACTCTTGAGCACATTATCGCTACATACCTCAGAAACGATCCCGAATGGAAGGAGCAGATCATCTATTGGGGCCCTATGGGCTGCCTGACCGGCTTTTACCTTATCCTGAAAGGAACTCACGAACCTAAGGACATCTCCGGTCTGCTCATCAATGCCTTCAAATCTGTCGAGGAGACGGAGACCGTTCCCGGTGCGCTGCCTGTGAACTGCGGAAATTACGCCATGCATAACCTTTCGTTTGCCAAGTGGTATGCCCGTAAATTCGCTGCTTATCTCTCCGAGAATAAAAACGATCCTAAGATATTCGAGTATCCCAAGTCGGAGAGACTCGTTACCGAGGACGGCCGCAGCTTCTTTGATTCATAATCGCAATTTTCCAAAAGAAAAAATTAAAGTTTTTGTTTGCAGGCTGCGTGATTACGCAGCCTGCTCTCTTTTTTCGCTGAACAACAGATGATTCATATTCTCCAGAACTCAAACAGTTCCCAATATATGATACCGTATGTGCTGAATGCCAACATTATGAATGTCAGCACCATTCTCGCTTTTGATACGCCGCTTTGTGAGAATTTCCTCGCTCCGTGAATGATGAGGACTATGTTGGAGATAAGTACCGCAAATATCCCAATGAACAGGAGCCTTAATGCGGCTGCCTATATCCGACAGGTCATCATTTTCAGCAGCAAATGTTCTGACAGGGATACAATGTGTAAAGAGTATCACAGTCAGCAACGTGAATATCCATGCTTTTTTCAGTATCTTTTTCATAAAAAGACCGCCTTTCCATACTTGTTATCAGCTATTGACAACAGTATAGCACGGCGGTCTTTCAACAGACATAACACAGTCTTAAATCCGTCTTAAATTTTCATTCGGCAAGCGGAAGACTGATAAGCCAGCGGCAGCCTGTATCATCTCCTGTGTATTTTATCTCTCCGCCGTGAAGTGTGATTATCTTCTGGACGATTGTAAGTCCGAGACCGCTGCCGTCGCTGTTCACGGTGCTTTTATCAGCTCTGAAAAACGGCTGGAATATCTTGTCGATATGCTCCGCGGGGATACCTGTACCGTTATCGGCTACAGTTATCTCAACCGTTTTGCTCCTATGTTCAACTCCGAGCATAATAATTGTTCCTGCTTGGTTGTATTTCATCGCATTTTCGATAAGATTGTCATACGCCCTTCTGAAAAGGACTTTATCAATATCCGCAAATATCTCGTTTTCCGGTACGGAGAGTTCATACTTGAAACCGGTTTCCTCAAATTTCGGGATATACTCAGCTATGAGCTGTCTTGTGTATTCGCAGATGTCTGTACGCTCAAAAGACGGCTTGAATCCGGCGCTTCCGAGCTTTGAATACATGAACAGCGATTGCAGGATATTGTTTGACCGCACGGAACTGTCATATATTCTCTGTAAATACTCTTGCTTTTTATCTTCGGCGATATCCTTTGAGAGCAGCATTTCGCTGTACCCCTGAACACTCGCAAGCGGCGTTTTCAGGTCATGTGATATCTCCGAAATAAGGAGCATTCGCTTTTCTTCTTCGTCATGCTGTATTTTTTCGCGGGCTTTTATCTCTGCGGCGGTGCGCTTTGAATATATCGTTACGAACACTGCAAGCGCTATGAAATAAACCGAGAATGTAACGGAAGTCCTGATGATATCCCTTGCGAAATGCGGCGCTTCGGGATTGAAAAACAGTCCCAATGACACCGTTACCGACACGGGCTTTCTCATGACAAGCCAGTATCCGTCACTGCCGCTTTTGTAAGCAATATCATAATTGTAGCCCGATACATCGTCAATTTCAAGCAGAAAATCAGACCATTCTTTTCCGGAAAGCGTTTTCTCCTCAAATATCGGCTCGCCGCCGAGCGGTGTGACGTTCAGCTCGTTATCCACTATCATGGCACTCCCGCCGCTAAGAATAATATCTGAAACGTCAACATCACACGCCTGAGGCATGAGTCTTTCCGACGCAGAGCGCTGTTCTGCCGGCTTGGACTGATAGGTATGCATCGTCAGGAACAGCAATAAAAAAGGCAGCAGAGAAAGTCCTATCGTTGCGGCGGCAACGGCGAGAAACCTCCGCTTCAGCAGAGTTCGTGTATTATATTTCGTATCTTTTCTCATGATATCAGTGAAACCTGTAGCCTATGCCCACAAGCGTATCAATATGCTTGTGCTCCTCATCGTCTATTTTTGCACGCAGATGCGATATCTGCACCATTATCGTATTATCGTCATATATGTATTCGTCCTGCCATACCGCCTGATATATCTGCTTTTTCGTCACGACTCTGCCTGCATTTTCAGAGAGATATCTCAGGATATGATACTCCTTTGCGTTGAGGTTCAAGGGCTTGCTGTTGTTCTCGATGATTCCGTTTGTGAAATCCATTCTGAGATTTCCCGATATTATAATGTCAGAATGGGCTGTGTCTGATCTCATGTGTCTTTTCTGCACTTCTATACGCGCTAAAAGCTCGTTCATTCCCCACGGCTTTACGAGGTAATCGTCCGCACCGAGCCGCAGTCCGCTGACTTTATCTATCTCGTCGCCTCTTGCCGTCAGGAAAATGACGGGCATTCCGGAGGTCTCACGAATTTTCGTCAGAAGCGAAAAGCCGTCCATGAGCGGCATCATGATATCGAGTATCGCCATATCGGGACTTTCACTCACAAACATATCATACGCTTCCTTGCCGTTTGAGGCGGAAATCACATCATATCCCTCGCCTGTAAGCTGTTCATATAACAAGTGCCGCAGGTCTTTGTCATCTTCGGCTATCAGTATTTTCAAAGCATTCCCCCCGTTCAGCCGTTCTGTAGTGCGATAATACATTTATTATACCATACTGCTCTCCGATTTTTAAGGGAGATGCCGGTGCTTTCATAGCATTAAAATACGGAGTATGCCTCTCCCGATGTGACGGCAATTTGGGGAAATCTGCTTGACTATCCTTGCTGCCGGATATCAACTGTGTTATACTTATGAATGAAATCGCAGACTCCAAATCAAGTTAAAAAATAAAAATATTATCAGGAGCTTAGAGTTTTTTCACTTTTTCGGTACTAATATATATAAGATCATGACTTTACAACATCTAATAAAGGAGGTATCCATGTGGATAACGGTGAGAACAGCTACCGCCGTTTCCTTGTGGGTGACAAAGAAGGTCTGTATGAAATAATCTGCGAATACCGCGAACCTTTGATATTATACCTGAACAGTATCGTACAGAATATCCATATCGCCGAAGAACTTGCCGAGGATACTTTTTTTGAATTAGCCGCTCGCAAACCGGTTTTTTCAGGGAAAAGCTCGTTCAAGACGTGGCTTTATTCCATAGGATTCAATATCGCGGCAAAACAGTTCAGAAAGCGGGCAAATATAACTCTCGTTCCGATAGATGCTCAGGAGATACTCGATGAGGAAAACATCGAAAAAAACTATCTGAAAAACGAACGCGACCGTATGATACATAAGTCACTGCACAAGCTTAAAACGGAATATCGTCAGGTTTTGTATCTCTCATTTTTTGAATGCCTGAAAAATGAAGAGACTGCCCTGATAATGAAAAAATCAAAGCGGCAGGTCGAAAACCTGCTCTACAACGCTAAAAAGGCTCTGAGGGCTGAACTGGAAAGGAGTGGATATGACTATGAAGAGCAATGACGAGATGTTCGAGAGCGTTCTCGCCCGACTTGAAGCGTTTGAACGTGAAAAGCGCATGAGAAAAAGAATCATACTCAGCTCGGCGGCGTTTGCTGTCGGAACGGCTTCGCTCATCGGTATAGGCGTGTTCACTGACGTAATGAAGCCTCCGGAGCGCCCGCGCGAAAGCTCCTCTGTTATAAGCGCGGCCACGACTGCTGTCACCGCTGAGCAGAGGACAGCGGCGGGAAAAACTGCGGAGGCTTCTTCCGCTGAAAATGCATCGTCAGCGGGTACGGCTCCGGAATCTGACAGCACAAAGGAGCCGGATACTGCTCCGGCAAAAGCACCGGAAACGCGTTCATCTGTTACCGCGGTGAGCAGTTCGGCAAAGCATACATCTGCCGCGACCTCGGCTGTGACTTCCGCTCCGGCATCATCATACGCTCCGGAAATCAAAACAACTGCGGCGGCTAAAGCTGTAACTTCTGCCGGAACAACTTCATGTGCTCCGATCAGAACAACAACTGCGGCAAAGACTGCTCCGGTGACGACCTCTGCAACAACTCAGACGCGGATACTGAGCACCTATACTGCGACCTTGCCTCAGCATACAACTACAGGGACTTTTGGCTCCCGTGAGAACGATTCCGGCACTCAGACTACCGCGTCAACTAAAACAGCTCCGGTCACGACAACTGCAAAGCCGCGGGATGAGATGATAACCGAGGCGCTGAGCTCTATGATCCTGCCCGAGGGCAAATACCGCGTGTCCGGAAGTGAATGGCTCGCGGAAAGAGAGACGGGTATGCCGCTGCATCAGCTCTTTGTAAAGCCTTCTATATACGGCGATAAGCTCCCGTCCGAGCTTGAGGTGTTCATATATGCGTTCAAGGATATCGACCCCGAGTATGCAGTCGCGGCGATATGTCCCAACATGAACAACATGAGGTTCGCTTACTATGTCAACTACTCTCATAACTTAGATGAGGTGATTGAGAATTATAATAAGAATCTGAAAAAATAGTTGTCTGAAGCGAAAAGCCATGAAGAAGTTTTGGCTTCTTTATTCATTCAGAGGGCGTGATACATTTCTTTATCACGCCCTCGCTTCTGCTTAGAGTTTTTCCTTATTTCCGGTACTAATAAGTGAAAACCAAAACAGGAGATATATCAGATGACACTGCAATCAAAACTTTCTTCATTTCACAAAAAATCTGCTCTTCTAACGCAGAAGCTATGGTTCATCATGCTCGCTTCGTCGCTCGTCGGAGCGCTGCTCTTCGTCGTTATTTACGGCGTCAGGATACTCGACCCGACATATGACGACTGGCTTTTACAGGGCGGAGACCTCACTCAGCACTATGTCGGCTGGCTGTTTTTCCGGCGTTCGGAGTGGCAGTTCCCTTTCGGGCTTATTGACGGAGTTCTCGGCAATATCAAAGTATCGGTGATGTATACCGATTCCGTGCCCTTGCTGGCGGTATTTTTCAAGCTCGTGTCACCGCTGCTGCCGGAAACATTTCAGTATTACGGCTTGCTCGGACTCGGCTCGTTCATGCTGAGCGGAGCGTGTGCAGCTCTGCTGATACACCGTTTCAGCAGTAACGGCTTGTTCTGTATTCTCGGAAGCGTTATCTATATGCTGTGTCCGGCGGTATTTCAGAGACTTTACGGACACGAGACACTTGCCTGCCATTACATTATCCTGCTCGGCATGATACTATGGTTTTATCAGGAGCACGACTGGGGCAAAAAGTGGAAGTGCCGGCTCTTTCCGCCGCTTTTGTGGGGAGCTCTCGGAGTTCTTGCAGTCGGCACGCATATATACTACCTGCCGATGACTTACTGCTTCCTCGCGGGCTGCTTCATCACGGATATTTTCAGATATAAAAAGTATGTGAGACCGCTGCTTTGCCTTGCGGCGATTACTGTGACATCGCTCCTGACGATGTGGCTGCTCGGAGCTTTCTACACCAAGGCTGACATCTCCGCAGACGGACTCGGACAGTATTCCGCGAACCTCAACACGTTCTGGAATCCACTCAATATCGGCGGAAATTCAATGCAGGGATACTCCTCCGAGGGAAGCTTTTTCCTCAGTCAGCGTCCGGTGAATTCCGGGCAGTATGAGGGCTATGCATATGTTGGGTTCGGAGTTATGGTCGGAGCTGTTCTCGCTCTCATTGCTGTTGTATGCCGTGCTGTGAAGCTGAAAAAAGAGTGCGTTTCCAGATTCAGAAGCAGGGGATTATGGCTCGCGGCAGGAGCTTTTGTGTTCGGCGTGGCGCTGTTTTATAGTCTTAGTCCGCAGGCCTATTTCAACGAGATCAAGCTCTACGAGATAAGCTGGTCTGAGAACGTAAGAGCTGTTATGTCCTCGTTCCGAGCGACCGGAAGGTTCGCATGGGTATGCGACTATATGATATTTACGGCGGTCATGTATGGCTTGTCTCATATCCGGAAAAAGCATATCATGATAGCCGCACTCGCATTCTGTACTGCGTTGCAGGTCATCGACCTCAGCGGACTTATCTCCTCGCGGAAATGGTACAAGGAGGAGCAGGTCTACACCTCGCCGCTTCAGGACCCGCGCTGGGAGCAGCTCGCTCAGGGGAAAAGCCGCTTCGTCGGACTTAGCTATGACCAGTCCCCGCCGACTATCTATGCATTCAGCATTTTCGCATACAGGCACAATATGACGATAAACCACTTCCATATCGCGCGTCCGCCCTTCGATGAGATACTCGCTCAGTATTATGACACCATGTCAAAGCTTGAAAGCGGCAATGCGGATATGAACGCGCTGTACGTGTTCATGTCCAAGGACTATATCCCGCAGGTCGAAGGAATGCAGGTCTATGAAATGGACGGGTACTACGTTGTGGATTTTCCAAACAAATTCCAATAAAAAGCCAGCGTAACGCCGGTACTCATACAGAAG
>DEDQ01000012.1:12189-19949 GCA_002350065.1 Ruminococcus flavefaciens | reverse complement strand
TTTTAGGAAGGGAGTTTGAGGGAGAACCCTTTTTCAAAAGGGTTTCCCTCAATAATACGTGTAAAGCTTCTATATGGGTATCGACCATATCGCTTCGGGGATTTTTAATTTGCAGGGCTATAGGTTTTTCCTATAATCTATCATAAAACTATGGTATTGGACAATTAACGGCATCAGGCGTATAATTAATACATACCAAAACGATAGGAGAATTAGCATGAATGAGATAATCTGGCTCGGCAGAGGAGGTCAGGGCGCTTTTACTGCCGCAAAGCTCCTCGGAGCTGCTTACACTATCGGCGGTGAGAAATATGCGCTTGCGTTTCCGTCCTTCGGTCCCGAGCGCCGCGGAGCTCCCGTCAGAGCCTTCACTAAGCTCGATACCAAGCCTGTTGTGGACAGAAGTCAGACCGAAAAGGCTGACTATATAGTTATTCTCGACGATACCCTCTACAGTCCTCAGCTCCATGAGCTCCTCAAGGACGCCGGTCGTATCATCGTCAACTCGAAAAATTCTATCGACGGCGTTATCGCCTTTGATGCGGAAAAAATAGCCGCAGGATTCAGACTCCCTACGGTGAATACGGTCATGCTCGGACTGCTTGCCGGCATCTCCGGCATTGTTACTGCCGCGGAGGCTTCTGCTGCTGTGACAGGCTATATGCCGCAGAAAATTCAGGAGCGCAATATAAATGCGCTCACTAAAGCCGCAGAGGAGGCTGTAAGATGAGACCATACATAAGAGAAAAAAAGAACTTCACGTTTGCGGAAGTTCCCGAGAATACGTCGTTTGAGGCGGGCTATCTCACTACCGTCAACAGCGGCTGGAGAAGCATCAGACCTGTGATAAACAGCGAAAAATGTCTCGGCTGTGAGCAGTGCTACCTCTACTGTCCCGACGGCGTTATCGCTATTAAAAATAACAAGGCTGTCATCGACTACGACTTCTGCAAGGGCTGCGGAATCTGCGCGAAAATATGCAAAATAGGCGCGATAGAAATGGAGGCGGAACGCAAATGAAGAAGTTTTTATCAGGCAACGAGGCTTTCGCTGAGGGCATTCGCCTTGCACGTCCCGAGGTCATCTCCGCGTATCCTATAACTCCGCAGACTATCGTCGTTGAGCGGCTTTCGGAAATGGTCGAGGACGGCAGTCTTACGGCTGAATATGTTCATGTTGAATCCGAGCATTCCGCGCTCTCATGCGCTATCGGTGCGAGCGCCGCAGGCGCGAGAGCGTTCACAGCTACCTCGTCGCAGGGTCTGCTCTATATGGCGGAATGTCTCTATTATGCGGCGGGCGGACGTTTCCCCATTGTTATGATGAATGCCGACCGCTCTACGGCTCTGCCGTGGAATATCTACGGCGACCAGCGCGACAGCCTCTCTCAGCTCGACAGCGGCTGGATACAGGCTTATGCCGAGAATGCTCAGGAGGCTCTCGACCTCGCGCTCATGAGCTATAAAATAGCCGAGGATAAGCGCGTTTCTACGCCGTTTATGGCGAATCTCGACGGCTTCGTCCTCACTCATACATACGAGACGGTCGATATCCCCTCGCGCGAGAAGGCTGACCGCTTTCTGCCGCCCTATGAGACCGATAACCGCATAGACTTCGAGAATCCTAAGAATATGGCGTTCTCAGCCGGTCCGGATACTAACTACATCTTCAAATATAAGGAGCATGAGGGCGTCCTCGCGGCGCGTGAGGTCATCTCTGAGACGGAGCGCGAATTCGCTGATATCTTCGGCAGACAGTATACCGGTCTCATCGAAAGCTATCGCGCTGACGATGCGGACTACGTTATCGTTACCCTCGGAAGCATTGCGGGTCTCTGCCGTGAAACTGCGGATAAGCTCCGCGAAAACGGCGTGAAGGCAGGAGTTGTCCGCATTCGCTACGTGCGTCCTTTCCCGAATAAGGAAATTGCCGACGCTCTGCGCAATGTCAAGGCGTATGCTGTTCTCGAAAAGGACATCAGCTTCGGCAATGAGGGCACTGTTTTCACAAATGTTAACTCCGCACTCAAAAAGGCGGGAGTTACTGTTAACGGCTACAACTTCATAGGCGGTCTCGGCGGAAAAAATATCTCCGCCGGCGACATAGAAAAAATTTACAGCGATATCGCTAAAGGCACCGAAAGTGTCAATTTCATCGGCATAGGAGGCGAGGACAATGGCTAATAAGACCGCGGAGAGCATCTCACGCGAGGAGTTTTTCTACGGACATAAAGCCTGTGCGGGCTGCGGAGGCAGTCTTGCTGTAAGGGCTGCGCTGAAGGTCCTCGGACAGAATGCCGTTTCTGTTCTTCCGGCGGGCTGTATGTCTGCCGTGGGATTCAATTTCCCTCAGCTTTGCTTCTCCAATAACTCCATAATTTCCACGTTCGCGGGTACTGCTTCCATGCTTACAGGCGTGGAGGCGGGTCTGCGGGCAAAGGGTCACAAGGACTTCACTGCTGTCGGATTCGCCGGCGACGGAGGTACTGCCGATATCGGCATTCAGGCTCTTTCCGGCGCTATCGACCGCAATGACAACATCATCTACATCTGCTACGATAACGAGGCGTACATGAATACCGGCATTCAGAAGAGCGGTCTTACTCCGTTCGGTGCCAAGACTACAACTACTCCCGCAGGTGTGAATATCCACGGAAATATCCGTCCAAAAAAGAATATGTTTGAGATAGCCGCCGCTCATGATATCCCCTACGCCGCAACTGCGAGCGTCGGATATATCGCCGATTTCATCGCTAAGGTGCAGAAGGCTTCTCAGATAAAGGGTACCAAGTATATCCACGTTATCGCTCCTTGTCCGACAGGCTGGGGAGTTGCTCCCGATGCGACTATCGACATCGCCAAGGAGGTCGTGGACTGCGGACTGTGGTACCTCGCTGAGTACGAAAACGGCGAGTTCAAGCTCAACCGCAAGCCCAAGGAGTTCACAAGCGTTGAGGATTACCTCAGAAAGCAGGGTCGCTTCAAGCACCTCTCAGACGAGGATATCCGCATCATTACCGAGTCACGCGACAAGAAGTGGGAGTTCATAGACAAGAATTTCAAGCTCTGATAAAAAGCTCCGGTCCATTCGCTTTGAATGAGCCGGAGCTTTGCTTTTTTGTTTACCTGACCTCGCTCAGTACGAGCTTTTCTGCTTCTTCCGGAGGCAGGGGACGTCCCCAGATGAAGCCCTGTATGAAGTCGCAGCCGATTTCCTTCAGTGTTTTGAGCTGTTCTTCCTCCTCGACTCCCTCGGAGATGACGTTGAAGTTCATGATGTGTCCTATCGAGATTATTGCTGCTACGTATTTCTTCGAGGAATCGCTCGTGTTCATCTTGTCGATGAAGGATTTGTCTATCTTCAGCAGGTTTGCAGGGAAATTGTTGAGGTAGCTGAGCGATGAATAGCCGGTGCCGAAATCGTCGATCGCTATCTTGATGCCCATGTTCTTTATCTCGTTTATGCACTGCAATGCCTTTTCTGCCGAGTCTATCATTACGGATTCGGTTATCTCTATCTCAAGCTGTCCTGCGGGGACTCCGCAGGTGTTAAGTACCTCTCTGACCTCGTCGAGGAAGTCGTTCTTCATGAGGTGCCTTACGGAAACGTTAACGCTGAGAGTGATATCTGTTCCGGCCTTTTTTATCAGCTCGCCGAAGAATGTGGCTGCATTCTTGAAAACGCTGTGGTCGACCTTGTCGATGAGTCCGACCTTTTCTGCAACGGGTATGAATTCGCCGGGACTGATGAAGTTGCCGTCAGCGTCCTTCATGCGGGCGAGAGCTTCAAATCCGCGCAGCTTGTGGCTGAGGTCGAACTGCGGCTGAAGATTGAAGTATATCGTGTTGTTTTCAAGGGCAGTTCTTATCTTCTGCTCTATTTCGAGAGTGCGCTCTATTTTCAGGAGCTCAGGCTTGAAACGGAGGATATGGTCGCTGCTGTTGGTGCGCTTTATCTCAGCCATTGCCGCATCGGCATAGGACAGGAGCGAGTCGCTGTTTTTGGCGTCGACAGGGAATTCTGCGTATCCGAAACTTGCCGTGATGAAGAAATCACAGTCGTCAACGGTTATGCGCTTGTCAAGAACGGATTCGTAATACTTCACTGCGTTCAGTATATCATCGGCTGAGCGGTAATTCCTCAGTATTATCGCAAATTCGTCTCCGCCCTGACGGGTGACGAAATCGACTGTTCCGGAAAGTCCGGTATCAGCAGCGGTCTTCCAGCGGTTCGCAACTTCGATAAGCACCTTGTTGCCGGCTTCGTGACCCATTGTATCGTTGATGCTTTTGAAGTTGTTGAGGTCTGCGGATACGACTACAAACTTCTCGTTGTGCTTGATGAGGTCGTTTATGAGCTCGCTGCACGCGAATCGGTTCGGCAGTCCGGTAAGGCGGTCGGTTACTGCCTGGTCGTTTATCCTGCGCTGATACTTCTCGATGTTGACATTATTCACGAAGATAACGATTATCGAGATTATCGTGAAAAGGTCTGTGACAAGTCCCGGAAGGCTCGACAGATTGTGCCGGAATATTATTCCCGATATTATCATCGGTATCTGCACTGTGAGCACTGCAAGAGATGTGAAAAATCCAAGCTTGCCGTGATACAGCGTCATGAATATGATACAGATATTGGAAAGCGCTGAAAATACTCCGGCAAAGGTATACAGCGCCACTTCGGTTCCAAATATGCTTACTGCGGTTTTTGAACCCGCTGACATGGTCACGATAGCTGATGTCGCGATATAGAGCAAAAGCAGTATCACATAGCTGTATATCGGAGCCTTCTTCCGGTTCGAGATGCTGTCGAGTGTTTTTTCGAAAAGTTTATTTTTCTTTGAGTTATTATTTTTCATTATTATCCCACCTTTATGGTTTTTCCCTTATACCTGTTATCTTTTTCCACATTAAATTCTTTTTATCAATTTATTTTATTAATAATACCACATATTACAATAGTATTATACCATAATCTCACTCCGATGTTATGGATAATCTGTGAATAACCAGTAAACAAAGCTCATAATAAGTGTAAAATGAGGCTTTTGTTGTCTTTTTGCCACGAATGCAGATTCGGATCCGGGTTTGCGGCAATGTTTACCGTTGACATTTTTTGTGCGGTATAGTATAATTATTTTGTATAGTCAGCGCGTTTGTGCGCGGCTGTGTCCGCGGACTTCTTTCGTCTGCGAGTGAATATATATGTACTATTACGGCAGCCGCACCGTTAATGCGGCAGCTTCAAAACTTTGCTCACCGCGGCTCATTTTGAACCTGCTGGAGCAGTATGAAGGCACAGGAGCAGTATCATGAAAAAGCATAATAAAGCGCTTATATGCGCATTTTCAGCGGCTCTTGCGATACTTGCAGCCGCACCGCTCGCCGCTCAGGCGGACGAGCTTGATGAAATAGTCATATCCGGCGGGGAGACTGCGGAAGTCCTCGGCGCCGATGCTAAAACCGAAGAAGCTCCCGCTGAGGAAGTCTCTTCCGGAGAAAATGCCGGGGTTCCTTTAACACCCGCCGTCGGCTGGACTAAAAATGGAGCCGGCGAGATATTCTATGTCGGCGCTGACGGGGCTTACTTCACCGGAGTTCAGAATATCGACGGCGAAGATTACCTCTTCTCTGAAAACGGAGTTCTCAAGACCGGCTGGAGGACCGTCAACGGCAAGAGAAAATACTTCGAGCCCGAAAGCGGCAAGCCCGTTTACGGCAGGTTTGAATACTGCGGAAAGACCTACCTCATCGAAAAGGAGAACGGCAAAAAGACCGGAAAACTGAAAAATTCCGACGGAAGCTTCTACCTCTACGATGAGAACGGTATACTTTACGATAAGTCTGGATTCGTCAGGTACGGCGATAATGCGTACTATGTAAAGCCCGATAATACCCTCGCTGTCGGAAGCGTTACTATCGACGGCTTCCCGCACCTCTTCGGCGATGAGGGCGAGGCTCAGACCGGTTGGAAGAATCTGAACGGAAAGAGCTATTACTTCTATCCTGAGACCGGTGAAGCCGCAAAATATGTCGCTCCGATAGAGGGAAGCTGCTACTTCATCGACCCTGAAAAGGGCAGGATAAAGGGCGAGGTCTCATATGGCGGAGATAAATACTATTTCGGCTCCGATTACAAAATGTGTACCGGTATCGTTGATATCGGCGGCAAAAAATACTACTACAGCTACGACGGCAAACAGGTCAAGGGAGCTGTTACCTATAACGGCAGACTCTATTACTTCGACGATTCTACCGGAGAAATGCTCACCGGACGACGCATTATCAACGGCAGAAAATACTATATCCGCGATGACGGTACCGTTGCTGTCGGCTGGCTCAAGCTTGATGACTCGCAGTACTATTTCGATACTAACGGTGCTATGCATACCGGCTGGCTGAGGCTCGGAAGCGAGCGCTATTACTTCGACCCCGACAGCGGAAAGCTCCAGACCGGCAGACAGATGATCGACAGTGCCAAGTATATCTTCGACAGCACCGGAAAAATGCTCACCGGCTGGCAGGGCGTTGACGGCGGCTGGTATTACTTCGACCCCGCTGACGGCAAAATGCAGACCGGAAGACTGGTGCTCGACGGGAAGAAATACTTCCTCGACCCCAACGGAAAGATGCAGACCGGTTGGCAGTATCTCGACAATGCGTGGTACTACTTCGATAACAGCGGTGTCATGAAGACCGGCTGGGCTACTATTGAGGGCTCGACTTATTACTTCGATACCAAGACCGGTCAGATGGCGGCGAATACGATGCTCTCGGGCTATAATATCGAAAGCGACGGAAAGGCTTACCCCTTCTCGAGCGTTCAGAACAGAGCCGTGAAGATACTCTCGACTATCGAAAAGAAGCCCGATGCGATATACGATCACGTCTGCGCTCACAACGAGTATAAGAGCATGAGCAATACAAAAAAGTATTCCGAGATAAAGAGCTCGGACTGGGCTCAGTTCGCTAATTACGCTATGGATAACAAGGGCGTTGTCGGATATTACTTCGCGGCAGTTACTGACCTGCTCTTCAAGCAGGCGGGTTATCAGTCGAGGATAGTTTACGGTACCGGAAGAGGTACGAGCGAGCACTACTGGAATCAGGTGTACGTGAACGGCAAATGGCTCAACTATGATGCCTGCAACGGCTTTGCCGGTGTTACCGATGAATACCTGAAAACTCCAAGTAAGCAGACGGGCGCCGGATATAAATTCAAGGAATACCTGACACCTAAGTATTATTGATACGGAGGATTTTACAAAATGAAAAAATATCTCGCAATTATTGCGGCAGTTGTTGCTTTATGCGCTGTATCAGCGGTATCATGCGGAAAGGACGTTCCGGAGGATACTGTTTCGCCGACTGAGGCTACTGAAATGACAGTTGCATCGGGCGGGGAGGTCTCCGGTACGGCGACATCTTCATCAGAGGTCACTAAAACTACCAAGAAAACCAAGTCTACCAAGGCTGCAAAGGAAAAAACTACCAAGACTACAGCCGCTTCAAATCATAAAGGAGTTGTCCTCACGGCAAGCAATGAGAAAACTACCAAGGCGGCTGAGGAGACAACTCCCGCTCCAGAGACTACGGATAAGCCCCGCGGAAATGCTCCGCTGAATCCGGCTTCTCCGCCGCCGGTAACTGCTCCGCCAGCTACCGAGCCAGAAAAGCCGAAGCTTTCAGCCGGCTACGGCGACCTCGGCAGGGATATGAGCGGCATCACGGATATTCTCCATGAGCCCAAGGACACAAGGA
>DEDQ01000012.1:2630-12148 GCA_002350065.1 Ruminococcus flavefaciens | reverse complement strand
GAGATATCTTCATATATCAAGGACGGTGCAGAGCATATCTTTAAGATAACCATAACCGGCGGAGAGCATTCCACCGATAAGGGCATCAAGGTCGGAAGCTCCCGCGCTGAGGTCGAGGCTGCATACGGAGCAGGGGAGGCTGACGGCGATGTAGTGAGCTATTCCTCCGACAATAAAAAGCTGAGTATCACCTACAGCGGCGATAAGGTCTCTGCGATAGAATTCAGCTGCGATGTCGAATAAGAAAGGAATGAGAATAATGAAGAAAGCTTTTTGCGCGATGACCGCTGCTCTCATGTTCATATCTGCGGCTCCGGCGAATCTCATCGCTTCTGCTGATGCAGAGGAGAAGATAAAGCCCGTTTTCCAGTATTTCAATCCAGCCGATGTCAACGGAAGCGTTGTGATAGTCCTCCCCGAGGAGATACACGCAACTGCGGAGATAACCTTCGACTCCCCTGAGGGAATAGATGAGCCTTACTACAGGGCAGAGCTCGCCGCAAACGGTACATACTCCTTCGCTATCGAGGGCAGAGATACTACCGACGACGGCGATTTCCGCGACTATAACCTGAAGATCACTGCGGTCGGCGGAGAATTCAGCGACCAGACTGCCATTTATATCGACAAGTTCAACGTTCCCGACAAGAACGATAATCCCGACAGCTTTGCTGAGCTGAGATATATCTTCAAGGTCGATGATGTGGTCTCAAAGAGCGACTGGGACGTTTCCACTGACGAGACCGGCGCTAAGGTGGTTTCCCTGCATAACAACTCCTTTATGTACGGCGATGTGAACGACAGCAAGTCTGTCAATTCCTCGGACGCATCGGACGTTCTTGCTGAGTATTCCTCAAGGGCGACCTCCGGCGAGTCGATACTCACTGAGAAAAGACGCAAGGCGGCTGACGTAAACGGCGATTCCAAGGTCGATTCCAAGGACGCTTCGGATATACTCGCCTACTATTCGGCTCTCTCTACCGGCGATACACCCAAGTGGAAGGTCGAGCTTATGAAGGAAGAAGAAAAATGATCTTAAAACTGCCAGCTGTTTTAGCTGGCAGTTTCTATGTGTTGCCCCGCTATGTCGTTCGTCTGAATTTTTTTTTCAGAAAAATTGACCATTCCCGCTTTTCAGTCGTGTATATAGTGAAGCCGCTGATAAAACGGCTTGAATACACGTGTATTATCCAAAATGAACAGGAGGTGCTTCAGTTTGCTTTCATGCGACGCTATACGCGACGCTGTCGAGGAATACGGCGATATGCTCTACAGAACGTGCGTGCTCATGCTCGGGAATGTCCACGACGCTGAGGACGCGGTACAGGAAACGTACATCACCTATATGAGAAAAGCTCCGCCTTTTTCCGACAGCGAACACGAAAAAGCTTGGCTCCTCACTGTTGCGGCAAACAAATGCCGCGATATGCTGAGATACCGCAAACGTCATATCACCGAGCCCGAATCCGTGCTCGATACCTTAGTACAAGATTCCGAAAGCAGCTATATCCTCGAAGCATTAATGATGCTGCCGGATAAGTTCAGGATAGTCCTTACCCTGCATTACATCGACGGATATAAAGTTGAAGAAATTGCCGGAATGATAGGCAAGTCAGCCTCGGCAGTCAAAATGCGGCTGCAAAAGGGCAGGAAGCTGCTCAAAGAGGCGTACAGAAAGGAGTAACACTATGAAAGACGATAAGCTCAGAAAGGCGGCGGAGAAGATAACTATGCCCGACGACCTCAAAAACCGCATACTCGACCAGTGCAGCGAGATTTCTGCAAACGAGAAGAGATGCGGCATAGACCATAATACAGTTTCCGGCGTTGAGAGAGTTCAGTCTCACCCGATAAGAAGGACTCTTACCGCAGTTGCGGCGTGTGCAGTTCTTGCGGCAGGAGTTGGCACCGGTATCCACTTTATGCCTAAAAGCGGCGGAAGCGAGTCTGCTTCAAGTACTTCAGAGAAAGAACTCGATGTCGACGAAAGCGCTCTTCCGGCTGATATAAGCGTTATATTCAACAACGACTTCGTTTGTGAGGGCTCGAGGGAGCTTACAGAAGAACAAAGGAATGATATAAAATACATCGTGTGCGGATTCGACTGGACAGAGATAACTCAGGAGGAATTCGGAAATATTGATGAAGCAGACTCTATTTACTGGTTTGAAGCTGTCGACGGAGCTTATATCTACACTCTCACGCTCTACGATAACGACCGCGCATTTTTTGTCCGCAATACGCCCGAAGACCAGTCTGAGGACAGCGGCGCTGAGGTGAATGGTATATATTTCCGCGTGAAGTCTGCGGAGATTGTTGAAAAAATGACGGAGTACTTCAGCTCAGGAGACGAAACAGAAGTCCCCGACGGTGAGGCAGTACCTCCGCTTGCAGGCATCGCTGAGCGCGAATACAAGGAGATAGGCTATTCTTCGGATAATCCGCTCTCCGAGGAACAGAGACTCGCTCTCGATAAGCTCGTCTCTGAGACAGAGTTCAGGCTCGAGCCGAACTGCAACGCTGTATACCGCGTTCCCGCTTACTTCTTCACAGATACGGACGCTGAGAGCTCGCTCACCTACTTCTACAGCACTGGCGTTGCGGAAGTCCGCGAATACGGTAAGACATGGTTCTATCAGTTCGACTTCGACAAGTTCAGCAAGGCAGTCGATGAGATACTCTTCCCCGACAGCATATACTCCGGCGCTGACCTCGTATGCAGGAATATGCTTAACGAAAATGTGACTATGCACGCTATGAAGCTCTGCGAGAATAAGACTCTCTCTGATGAGGGCAGGCAGGCGATGTACAGCTTCCTCAGCAATGCGAGATTCAGAAAGGTCGATGATTTTGACGATATTCAGACCTATATCTGCACTCCAAGCTGCGACTGGTACAGCAGAAAGCTCGGCTTTGAATCCTATGACTTCTTCTGCGAGGAGTCATGCTGGTCTATGATATTCTACGACTGCGGCAAGCTCGAAGTTATCGACTATTCAAGCGGCGAGCAGGAGGTCGGCTATTACCTCTACGATGATAATATAGGACTTGATACGGCTGTACACGACGCATTCCCCGAGTTCTCATCAAGCTATCCGCTGTTCGGTTCATTGTACAAAATGGGCGAGATAAAGGTCAACGGCGAGGTCGTAGAGGAAAGAATGGTCAAGAACCTCTCGAACGCATTCTTCGGCTACGATTACAGCAATAACGTTGTAAACGACAGCTTCCGCAGCGAGGAACCCGTCTACACGATAGAGACTTCTGCGATGCAGACCGAAGCCGGCGAAGAATATACTCTCACTATCCGCGTATACAAGGACGGAACTCTCGAATACAATGACACTGAGGGCAAGATACACTCGTTCGATAAGCTCGGCTTCCCCGAGCCAATGGGAGAGCCTCTCCTTACATTCGATATTGAGACCGCTCTTGATCCGGATTTCTACGAATAAGCAAAATCAGCCCAAACTCTGACGTTTTGCAGGACGCACTTTTATCCGCAGCAAAAAACGAAACTGCTCCAAAGAAGTCATAATGAAATGGCTGAAAACATTTTATAAGCGCTTTTTCTCACAGCAGTTCAAGCGTTCATGCCTGCCGGACGGTCCGAAGGTCGGCAAAGTTACGCTTTCTCCGCGCGGTGACTGGCGTATGCCAAGTGACGCTTCTGCCGATATATGGCTAAAAGAGCTTGAGGAAATACTCTGACTTGATAAAACTGTTAAAAATGCCGCCACATAAAATGGCGGCATATTTCATATTAATCGGTCTTTAAGAAAAGGGGGAGGGCTGACGGCAGTAAGTATAATTTCCTGTATGAGTACCGGCTTTACGGTCTGTTTTTGTTTATTCTTCGCCGGAGGAGGTCATGAAATCCGGCAGCCGGTAGCGCTTTTTGTACTCGCGGGGTGTCATATCCATGTAGCGCTTGAATATCTTGATGAAATAGCTCTGCGAGCTGAAACACAGCAGACTGCTTATCTCGAGGTCGGAATACTCGGAGAATCGCAGCAGACTTGCTGCCTCCTCGATTTTTTTGCGGTTGACGTAATCGCTGAATGCCATGCCGGTCTCGGATTTGAAAAGACGTGATAGATACGCTGAGCTGATGTGGAGGTGGTTTGCCGCGTCGTTTATCATGATGCGGCTGTGAAGATGTTCGCTTATGAAATCAAGAACGCGTACTATCTGCTTCGAGTAGATGCTGCTGTTGCGGACTTTTCTCATGCGGCGGGTGTATTCCTCTATCATTTCCATATGCGCTGCGTGTACCTGCTCGGCAGCGGTGGATTCGTCCGCTTTCATGATGTAAAAGTCGCTCATGCTGTAGGCTTCTTCCGGAGTCATACCGCTGTTTATGCAGAAGCGGGCGATAAGTGCCGCAGATATGGTGAAATGATACTTGAGATTGCGGAGCGGGTCCTTGCTGAGGGTACCGTAGCCCTTGCTGCACAGCGGAGTTGCATAGACGCGTACAAGCTCGATGTTGCCTGCACATATGCTCTGATAGCACGCTATTTCACGGTCAAATGAGGCATACTCGAAGTCTTCTTCCCTGTTTGAAAATAGCCGTGAAGCGATATATTGCTGCGAATAGCTGTTCATAAACTGACCTCCCACGATTTTTTGTTATTATAACACATAGCGGGAAAAAAATCAAGGACTTTTTTGTGGGAAAAATAAAAACCTGAGACAACGTGTGTCACGCTGTCTCAGGTTTGATGCTTTATTCTTACTGCTTGTTATAAGTTACCCACTGATAATAAGCTGTGAGAGGTGTTCTTCCGTCGTATGCATTGAGCCAGTCGTCAACTGTGAGACCGGGCCATGCATTCATCATTATCTTGCCTGCTGTCTGGGGGATATTGTCGTATGCGCGGTATACTTCCTTGCCGTCGATGTACCATGCAATGTAGTTGGGCTGCCAGTCGAAGCCGTATGTATGGTACTCGAGTGAAGAATCGAATCCGAGGTCTATCATCTTCTCGTGCTTGCCAACTCCGTTGGTGTAGTAGTTGAGCTGGACCTTTGTGGTGTCCTTGCCGAGTATCTCGATGTCTATCTCGTCCCACGGATTGTTGTCGGAGGGACCTGTGTAGGTGAAGAACGATGATACAACGCCGTTGTTCTTGATAGCCTTCATGGAAGTCTCATAGTAGCCGAAGTGGTAGAAATTGTTTGTACGGAACTCACCGCCCGAGTAGCGGGGATTCCAGTCTTTGTTGGCGTCGTTTGTCCACTTCTGGTCAACGCTGAGCTCGAGGTGGTCGCCCTTGATAACTGCGTTTCTCTTATACCACCAGCAGTCGAAGGGCTTGCCGTTTGTCCAGCCGTCGGAAGCGAAGAAGTCGCCTGCATTGCCTGTGCGGAAGTCGGATACCATTGTGGCATTCTTGTTCATGGGAGTTCCCTTGTCGGGGATACCGCCATTGTACGGAGGCTGTGTGGTAGTTGTGGTCGTCGTTGTTGACTGTGTAGTTGTAGTCGTTCTTCTTGTGGTAGTTGTTGTAGTCGTTGTGTAGACCGGTCTTGTCGTTGAAACTACCGGCTGGTCGGGGTTTGTGCTGTATGACTCAGGGAGCTTTGAGATAAGTCCTGCGTCAAGCTTCTGTATTGAAAGTGCGTCGCGTCCTGTGATTCCGTCGCCGTTATTGAATACATCGGCATTTATCTTGCCTTTGTCTGAGAGAGAGTATTTGTCTTTGTTTCCGAGGAACTGGAGAATAGCAACTGCGTCAGCAATTGTTACCGAGCCGTCCTCGTTGGCGTCGCCCCATACTATACCTGTGGGCGGGTCAATTATCTGAGTGCCTGTGTTGCTGTCTCCTGTGAGAGTGAGGAGATATGTGAGAGGTGAATTCCAGTAGATAGTTATCTCGTTTGTAGAGTAGCTTCCGTCGTTGTCTACCCAGCGCTTTGCTGTGGGGAGGTCCTTGCAGTATGCCTTTGCTGCATCGTCCTCGAGGCTCTGGTCGACTCCGCCTACTACCATGCCGGGCATTGCCGAATTCTTGGCAACTGAGGGGCGGTGGTGCGGGTGCTGAGGTGAAACTGTTCCCCAGCCTGTTACGAAGCAGGTGCCGAGGGGATTCTGTCCGAGAAGGTAGTCTATCTGGCGCTCGGCAGCGTCCTTATAGTAAGCGTTGCCTGTGAGCTTGTATGCGAGGTTGAGAATGATGCCGTTGTCGGCAATGTTCATGTTGCTTCCCCAGTCGTACTTGCTGAGTGAGCTGCCGTAGGGGTTGTTCTGTACGGTCTTGAGTATCGAATCAGCCTGCGATGTGATATTTGAAAGAGCCTTCTTGTAGAGAGAGGAGCTCTTGTCTGCATTCTTCATCGTGAGGATAGCGATGCTGCCGTAGTCGCCCATATCCGACCAGCCGAGGCCTGTCTTTGCGCCTATGCTCTCGGCAGCGGAGAGGTATTTGCTCTCGCCTGTTGCGCGGTAGAGCTGGCAGGCTGCCCAGAAGCGCTCGTCCTTGTCGCTCTTGAAGAAGTCGCCGTAATCGCCGGTAACGATGTCGCTGGGATTGGTGAAGATGAAGCTCTGGTTCGACTCGAGGAACGACCATGCCTTCTCAGCAGCAGCAAGGCACTTGTTTGCAAAGCTGCTGTCAACGTTCTTGTAGCACTCGTATGCGAGAGCCATTGAAGCTGCAAAATCGGCTGTTGCCGGAGTTGAAACGGGAGTTACGATGAGCTCGTCCTTCTCCTCCTCGGGCATTACGAAGCCGGGGAATGTCGCGCATGATACCTTGTGGTAAACGCCGCCGTCGTTTCTCTGCATCTTGAGCATCCACTCGAGCTCGAAGCGTGCCTCGTCGAGGACGTCGGCTGTTCCGTTCCCGCTTTCAGCTATGCCGATGCCGTCGCTGAATGCAGCCGGATCGTCGATGTAAGCGTAGAGGATATCTGCTACAGCCTTTGCGCCCGGAACTACGTATCTGCCGTAGTCACCGGCGTCGTGCCAGCCTCCGCTTACGTCTATGTAATCGTTTGTGCCGTATACCTTAGCCTTTGAGGTGTGGCAGGCAGAGTGTCCGAACTTGGAGTCGTTTACCTGTGTGCCGCAGCGCTGGAGGTAGAGCATTTTTACAGTATCGTCGAGAAGTCCGTCGTAGACCTTGTCGCGGATAGTGAAGCTGTAGGAGTTTTCAAGTCCTGCGACCTCGATGTGGTAGGTGCCGGGGTCCCTGACATCTGTGAAGTCGCCTACCTGATCGGTCTCGCCGGCAGATGTATTGTCCTGCGGAGCGCCGAGTGTGCCTGTATAAGCGACTGACTTGTCAGTGTCGTTGACTACCTTGAAGCTTGTGGCATTGCCTGCGCCTCTTACGAGCACCATTTTGCTGGCGCCTGTTCTGTAGCCGACCTGATTGGTGATTATCGAAGCTTCCTTTGCAGGTCCTGATGTGTTGTACTCGACATTGCTGTCGTCAATAAGCTCGAGTGAAACGTTGTCGAGGTAGATAGTATGCTCGGGGAGGTTTCCGTCAGCCTCCTGATTTCCGCAGTTGAAGCAGAGCTTGGACATGATGTCGGAATCGTACTTCATCGTGAAGGTCTCGTCTACTGATTTTACAGTAGGTCCGATGTTGAGCCCCTGCCACTGATAAGCCTGATATGTGCCGCCGTTCTGCTGTATCATCTGCTCTACATAGCGGTTCGTCGAGCAGGAAATATCGTACTTTATGCGGTATACGCCGTTTTTGTAAAGCGGGATTATATCATCATAGTAGAACTGGACAGAGTAGTTCTTTTCGCCCACACTGCTTACAGTGAGTGCAAGCTTGCCGTCGCTGCCGGCAAGTGTACATTTGCCGCCTGTTTCCTTATAGGTTCCCCAGCCAGTTGCCCCGCTGGAGAAGTCAGAGTTGCTGATGATGTTTCCTGCTGCTTCCGCCGCGAAGGGAAGAGCAGGCATCGCGGACGCCATGATAGTCATAGCCGCAGCAGCCGCAAGACAGCGTCTTAAGGCGTGTTTTTTCATCTGAAAGACCCCTCTCATTAAAAGTTATAATCAAAAATTTGGGCTGCCTGTAGCTCTGAAAAGGCAGCATTTACAATTTTATTATATCGGTACGTATGGAAACTGTATACTATTTTTGCTACAAAAATGGTAAAATCATGATACCCCGAAGCTTGGAAACACCTTGAATTCATCGAAATACAGCCGTCTTTGTTAATTAATTGTCTAACGGTCCGGTTTGTATAATATTATTCCTGACTATGTATTTTAAATAGGTGTAATAGTTGATATTGTTTATTAAACTATGCCGTTTGTTGGGCGTGTCATGTCTGCTCTGCGCGGTACTGGCTCGGGCTTTTGCCGGTCTCGCGGCGGAATGCTTCCGCGTAGTAGCTCGCTCCGGAAAATCCGCACGCGAGAGCTATCTCCGTGACCGTCATGTCTGTGCTTTTCAGCAGCTCGATGCTCCGCTTGAGACGGTATTCGTTGAGGAATTTCATCGGTGAAATGAATAAAAAGCGCTCAAAAAGATTGCCGCAGGTACGCTTTGAGACAAATCCTGCCGATGCGATGTCCTCAAGCGTTATCTTTTCGGCGTAGTGCTTGTCGATGAATGCGAGCATCTCCTTCATTGAGGTGAGCTGATTGCATTCGGTGTGGGGCTTTTCATCGGGTATGATGTTCCCCGCAAGCTCGCTCCATATCAGGTTCACAAGTCCGACAACTGCGGGCTTTACGGATTTGTCGCAGTTTTCCTTCCATATTGAAAATTCCATGGGTGCGAAAGACTTCGGGAGGCGGTTATCCACCTGACGCTGTTTTATTACCGAAAACCAGTGCAGTATGTTCTCGTGCCACTCCGTTCCCTTTTGCAGCAGTACATAGTCGAATGATGAGCCTATTATCGGCTGTACGACCTGCTGCTCTATCTCTTTTGAAATGCACAGTACCATAGGGTGGAATATCAGTAGGTTATAATAACAATCACGCATATCCTCGGTATATGAAAAGTGTATCCTCCTCGAGTTGACAAGCAGTCCTTCTCCCGGAGAGACTTTAACAATTTTACCGTTAATGTTATATATCACTTCTCCCTCGTTCGGTACAAAGAGTTCTATGTCCTCGTGCCAGTGCGCAGGCACAGAACCGTTCGGATACCGCGAATGATGCCCGTTGAAGAAGCCTATGGGGATATCTGTATAGCTGTATCTGACGTTTTCGCTGCGGTCGCTGTTGACCTCGAGCTCGTAGCAGCTCCGGCGCTTCATATATATCACTTTCCTTTTTGTTATAGTATTATGCAAGATTCCGATTGACACTTCCTGCATTCGATACTATAATGGTATCATACAAAAACGCAAAAGTCAATTATAAAAGCTAAAGGCTTAGCCAAGAAAGGAGTGCCTATGTCATCAGTCATCGAAATAAAAAACGCAACAAAGGAATTCAAAGTTCTCAACCGCCGCGAAGGTCTCAAGGGAAGCCTGAAAGACCTCTTCTCGCGCGACTATAAGACGGTCCGCGCAGTTGACAATATCACCATGAA
>DEDQ01000012.1:299-2557 GCA_002350065.1 Ruminococcus flavefaciens | reverse complement strand
ATCAAGATGATGACCGGCGTGCTTGAGCCGACTTCGGGAAGTATCCTCGTCAACGGCAGAGAACCCTACAAGAACCGCTCACGCAACGCTCAGGAGATAGGCGTTGTCTTCGGACAGCGTTCGCAGCTCTGGTGGGCACTTCCTCTCGTGGAATCGTTCAAGCTGCTCAAGGATATCTATCAGATAGGCGACGAGCAGTATGACAGCATTATGAAGCTTTACGCCTCGCTCGTGGATATCGAGCCGCTCCTGCATAAGCCCGTAAGGCAGATGTCACTCGGTCAGCGTACACTCAGCGATATCCTCGCCGCCTTCCTACACGACCCGAAGATAGTTTTCCTCGACGAGCCGACTATCGGTCTCGACGTCTCTATGAAGTCGAAGATACGCACTCTCATACAGGCTCTCAACAAGGAGAAGAATACCACCGTTATCCTCACTACTCACGATATGGGCGACGTTGACGCTCTATGCGAGCGTATCGTCATCATCGACAAGGGAAAAATGCTCTACGACAACGATATCAGCCACCTTAAAAGCTTCTTCGGCTCGTACAGAACCCTCAAGCTCCGCGTTGAGGGCGACCTCAAAAAGCAGGCTGAGGCTGTCGCAAAGGAGCTCCCGCAGTTCAAGGTTACTGCCGACGACGAGTGGATATCCGTCCTCGTTGACGAGGAAAAGTCCGGCGTTATGGACGTTCTAACGGAATTGCAGAAAAAATACCGCATAAGTGATATGAAGCTCGAAGAGATCTCCACCGAAGACGTAATAAAGAAAATTTACGAGGAGGGTGTTGAATGAAGCTGAAAAAATACCTCTCCCTGACCCGTGCAGGTATCATGGAATCCTTGCAGTTCCGCGCGTCTCTGCTTGTTATCGTGCTCGGAAACCTGCTCTATCTCACGGTCGTATACTTCCTCTGGAAGGCGATATACGCCTCCTCAGGAACGGACGTCGTGAACGGCATGACGTTCTCGGATACGCTGATATACATCGTCCTCGCGACTGCGCTCTTCAACTTCATGGAGATGTACACCGTTTGGGAAATGGGACGAAATATCCAGTCCGGAAAGATAATCCTCGACCTGCTCAAGCCCATGCAGCCCCGCAGCTACCTTTTCTGGTCGTATTCCGGAAACTTCGTCGTGAATTTCTTCTCGACCTTCCTGCCGACATTTATCATCGTCTGTACCGTCACAAAGGGAGCTGTGCCCCTCGGGCTGAATTTGCTCTATTTCGTCGTATCCGTGGTCATGGCGATAATGATAAACTACAATATCGACTTCTTTGTCGGCACGATATGCATATACACTGAGTCGATATGGGGCATCAACATCATGAAGCAGGTCGTCGTGCTCCTGCTCTCGGGCGCAACGATACCGATTGCATTCTTCCCAGAGCCCTTCAAGACCATAACCATGTACCTGCCCTTCCAGTCGATTTACAACGCTCCGCTGACGCTTCTGCTCAATAAGGAGCCCGATATCAGCAATGTGGCTCTCACTCTCGGGACTCAGCTTATGTGGTGCGTGATAACTCTCGTTGTCAGCAAGCTTTTCTGGAAGGTCTCGCTGAAGCGCATAACTGTGAACGGAGGCTGATATCATGAAAAGAAAAGGACTTTTATTCTACCTTCGTATCTACTTCAAGATACTCGCTCAGGACCTCAAAAGCAAAATGAGCTACCGCGCTGACTTCATTATCTCCACGATAGGTATGATATGCACCAATATCGCGGGATTCGTCAGCTTCTGGATACTCTTCCGCAACTTTCCCAGCATCGACGGCTGGAATTACTACGAGATACTCTTCCTTTACGGATTCTCGCTGGTGTCGCTCACTCCGGTACAGTGTCTCTTCGACAACAACTGGAGCCTGCGTCAGTACGTGTATACCGGCGATTTCATCAAATACTGCTTCCGCCCGATAAACCTCTTCTTCTACTTCCAGTCGGAGGTGTTCGATATCAAGGGACTCGGACAGTTTGCTTTCGGAATCGCTACTCTCGCCTACTCGTGGACTAAGCTCGGACTCGGCTTTACTCCGCTGATGCTGCTGAAAATGACGGTGTTCCTCATCACAGCTTCGCTCATAATGGTCGCTTTGCAGAATGCAGCCGCGGCTACCTGCTTCTGGATACAGAATTCCTTCTATATCCTCGATTTCGTGACTAAGTTCAAGGACTATGCGAAATATCCGGTGACTATTTTCAGTCCGGTGTTCAGGTTCATATTCACCTTCCTGATGCCTATCGCGTT
>DEDQ01000012.1:0-126 GCA_002350065.1 Ruminococcus flavefaciens | reverse complement strand
AATAAACCTGTATGGGCGGATATATGGTCGATACCCATATAGAAGCTTTACACGTATTATTGAGGGAAACCCTTTTGAAAAAGGGTTCTCCCTCAATGGCCATGGTTCTTAACGAAGAAAGAACAA
>DEDQ01000013.1:35231-37715 GCA_002350065.1 Ruminococcus flavefaciens | reverse complement strand
TCGGCTGAGGTGACTGTCGCTCTCGCCTTTTCGATATAGCGGAAATCAATGATAAGATAAGCCCCGTCACGGAATGCAATGACAGTTCCGTCCGACGACTTCATTCCAGTAAAATAACGTCTGTTGATGTCAGACGTTATCAGCACGCAGTCTATGCTCTCGGGGAGCTGACTGAATAGTCTTTCAAATTTTGTCATGCCGCACTCCTTAAAGCTCCGCCATTGCCTGCACGGCAAGGTAGTAGCTGAGCAGACCGAAGCCGCAGATGCTTCCCTTGCAGACCGGAGCGATAACAGAATTCTTCCTGAATTCTTCGCGGGCGTTGATGTTGCTGATGTGTACTTCGATAACGGGTATCTTTATTGCTGCGATAGCATCTCTGATAGCGTAGCTGTAGTGGGTATAGGCTCCTGCATTGATGATAACGCCGTCGAAGGTGGTACGTGCAGCATGGAGCTTATCAATGATAGCTCCCTCGTGGTTCGACTGGAATATCTCACACTCGAGCCCCTGCTCTTTTGCGCGGTCGATTATGTTGCTGTTGAGTGTGTCTATCCCGGAATTTCCGTATACTCCCGGTTCGCGCTCGCCGAGGAGATTGAGATTAGGTCCGTGTATAACAAGTATTTTTTTTATCATTATAAACGCTCCTTGTATGTGATCGCTTTAAGCGTATGGTGGTCTACCGCAGTCTTTCCGCCGCGGCAGTATATCTTTTTCGGTATGAATGGCGACTCTATGACCGAGCGTATCCGGAACATCCTGCTGTTTCTGTTGCCGAGCGGCAGAGTGTACAGCATTTTTATCTTGAACAGATTTGCTCCGAGAACATCAGTCAGAAGCTGGTCGCCGACCGCCGCGAGCGCGTGCTTGGGAAGTCCCATACGCATCGCAGCTATCCTGTAGCCCTTCTTGAAAGGCTTCTTGCTGTCGCAGACGTATTCAAGTCCTACGAGCTCAGCAAAAAGCTTGACGCGGAGGTAAAAATTATTCGATACGATTATCATTCTGATACCGCATTCTTTCATTGTTTCAAGCCATTCAACAACTCCGTCCGCGGGCTGCGGGTCGTTATGTCTTGCGAGGGTGTTGTCGATATCGAGTATCAATCCCCTGATACCGAGCCTTGCAAGCATTTCCGGAGAGATATCGGTCACACTGTTGAATGCAGCTGTTATACTGAATAGCATTATGACCTCCACTGATATTATATGTCATAGTCGGTGCGAAACCGGTCGAAAACCGTCGCGTATGTAAAATTCCTATCAGGAAATAAAAAATCAAATGAAAAAGCGGACTGTATCGCCCGCTTTTATCAACATTTTAATAGCTCACGCAAAATCAATACTTACGCTTACGAGCTGCCTCAGACTTCTTCTTACGCTTTACTGAAGGCTTTTCGTAGTGCTCTCTTTTGCGCACCTCAGCAATAACGCCGTCCTTTGCACATGATCTCTTAAATCTCTTAAGAGCAGTGTCTAAAGACTCGTTCTTACCAACGCGAACTTCTGCCATTTATCTTTCCCTCCCTTGTTCAGAGGTTGACCACAGGAGACCTGCGGCTTTATACTAATCACCCTTTCGGGTGTCAGCTAACATTACCTCAAAAAAACAGTAATTTTATTGCCTTATACTAATATAATATAATTACATATACGAATATAATATTATTTTATCACTAAAACCATAATATGTCAAGCTTTTTTTACAGATTGGAAAATTTCGTCATTTCGCAACAATATTAACAAGCTTATTTGGTACATATATCTGTTTTACTATATTCTTGCCCTCAACAGCCTTCTTGACGTCCTCATTCTCCATTGCAAGAGCGATAACACTGTCCTTGTCGGAATCAACTGCAATGTTGAGCTTTGCCTTTATCTTGCCGTTTATCTGGACTACTATCTCGATAGTATCCTCTACGAGCTGAGCTTCGTCGTATACAGGCCAGCTCTCGAATGCGATAGTGTCATTATGACCAAGAATGCTCCATATCTCCTCGCCTACGTGAGGTGTGATGCACGAAAGCATCTTAACAAGTCCCTCGGCGTATTCCTTCGGGCACTTGCCGTTCTTGTAGACCTCGTTTACAAATATCATCATCTGGCTGATAGCGGTATTGAATGCGAGATTCTCGTAGTCGTTTGTGACCTTCTTGACAGTCTGGTGGTAGACCTTTGCAAGTGAGCCGTCGTTGTCGTCAGTGAGGTTTTCAGGCTCGGTGAAGAAGTTCCATACGCGGTTGATGAACTTTCTTGCTCCCTCAACACCGTTCTTGCTCCACGGCTTGCTCACCTCGAGAGGTCCCATGAACATCTCGTAGAGTCTGAGAGTATCTGCGCCATAATCTCTTACGATATCAGAGGGATTGACCACGAATTCAGGGAAGCGCTTGCCCATTTTGATGCCGTTCTCTCCGAGTATCATGCCCTGATGAACGAGCTTCTTGAAGGGCTCCTTAGTCGGTGCAAGACCCTTGTCGTA
>DEDQ01000013.1:34381-35045 GCA_002350065.1 Ruminococcus flavefaciens | reverse complement strand
TCTCGTACTTTTTCCACTCTGTTGCATTTTCAAGCGGAGCCTTGCCGTTCTTGCCCTTGTAATCGTCGAGCTCGGGCAGAATGAGCGGGAGCTCCTCATCGTCAAGAACGTGTATAGAGCCGTCCTCGCCGTGAACTACCGGAACAGGCTCGCCCCAGTAGCGCTGACGTGCGAATATCCACTCGCGGAAATGGTAGTTTACAGTGCGCTTGGCTCTGCCCATACCCTCGAGCTTCTTGGTGATAGCTTCCTTAGCATCTTCAACTGTGAGACCTGTGAACTCCTCGGAATTGATAAGCTTGTAGCCCTTGCCGAGATATTCGGTCTTCTCCATAGCAGCTTCGGAAACGTCGATGTGACCGTCCTTGCCGTCGATGACCTGTATCATGTCGATGTTGTGAGCAATTGCGTACTCGAAATCGCGCTGGTCGTGGCTCGGAACTGCCATAACTGCGCCGGTACCGTAGCTCGCAAGTACGAAGTCGCCGATGAACATACGAACTTCCTTGCCGTTTACGGGATTTATGCAGGTAACGCCTTTGAGCTCGCAGCCGGACTTGGTCTTGTTGAGCTCTGTGCGGTCCATGTCATTCTTCTTCTTTGTTTCCTCTATGTAAGCCTCGACCTCTTCGCGGTTCTGAACGCGGTCGAGCAGGCTTGCTGT
>DEDQ01000013.1:22368-34151 GCA_002350065.1 Ruminococcus flavefaciens | reverse complement strand
GGGAATCCGCCGCGCTCTGACTTGCCGTCGATAACTTCATCGTTCGAGAGAACTGTTCCCAGCTCCTCGCACCAGTTTACGGGCATATCTATGTACTTTGCATAGCCGTCGAGGTAGAGCTGCTTGAATATCCACTGAGTCCACTTGTAAAACTCGGGGTCGGAAGTAGCTATCATCTTTGACCAGTCATAGTCAAATCCGAGCTCCTTGAGCTGCTTTGAGAATGTCTTGATGTTCTCCTGTGTAAAGCCGTTGGGGTGATTTCCTGTGTTAACAGCATACTGCTCAGCCGGCAGACCAAATGAATCGTAGCCCATAGGGTGAAGGACGTTATAGCCCTGCATACGCTTCATGCGTGAAACTATATCTGTCGCTGTGTATCCCTCGGGGTGACCTGCGTGGAGACCTACTCCCGACGGATAGGGGAACATATCGAGAGCGTAGAACTTCGGCTTGCTGAAGTCCCAGACGTCAGTCTTGAAGGTCTCGTGCTCCTCCCAGTATTTCTGCCATTTCTTTTCAATGGCGGTGAAATCATATCTGCCCATTATTTATATCATTCCTTTTTTAATATTTACTTGAACAATGATGAAAACTCGCTCCACTTGTTTGTGAAGTGCTCCTTTATCTGCGGGAGTATGCATAATACGACCGCACAGCCGAGGTCGATAACTCCCTCGGTAAGATAGATGAAGTTGCTCCTGATGTGGATAATGTTGCCGGGAAAATGGATAACAGCAACTGCGGCAAGGAGTCCTGCAACTGCATAGTTTACGTATTCAAGTCCAGTGAACATGAAAAACGCTCCTGCGACTGCTATCAGCCAGCCGGTGAAGTCAAAACCTCCTCCGAGGACCGCATTCAGTATGCACTTGAATATCATATACGCGCCAATGGCGATGCAAATAGTCCTGCCCTGAGCGTTATTAGTCCTCATTTGCCTTCTCCTTGACAAGAAGCTCGCTTATATCCACCTGCTCGCCGTCTGCCCAGAGTCCCTCAAGCTTGTAGAAGCCGCGGGTCTCCTTGTAAAATACGTGAACAATGATGTCGCCGTAATCAAGGATTATCCATGTGTTGCCTGTATCAGCCTCGCGGCGCTCGGGCTCGATGCCCTTCTGCGAGAGCTGGAACTCGACTTCATCGGCAAGGGTACGCGCGTGAGTGTTGCTGGTACCGTTGACGATAACAAAGTAGTCAGCGAGGATAGTGAGGTCGGCGATGCGCAGAGCCTGTATATCCTCTCCCCTTTTGCTGTCGAGAGTTTTTACTATAAGTTCGAGCTTTTCCTGCTCAGTCATAAATTCAATCTTCCTTCCACCATGGTTTCTTGTCGGGGTCTCTGATAGGTTCTGTAGCGTCCTCGAGTTCCTCGAAGGACATTCCGGTGTCGTCGTATACTGCATATGAGTGGTCGAGCACGAGCTCTACAAGAGCTGTGTCGTAATCTGTCATATCGCGCTGATACGGACGGAAATACTCGTTGAGCATATCAATGGTCTCCTGCTTGTGAACGGAGTATACAGAATACTTCTCGCCGTCGTCAGCATAGAACCATGCGTCCTCGCCTGGAACCATATTAACTCTTACGCTGTCCATTGAAAGAGTTGATGCGAAATCTGCGATCTTGCTCATGTCGTCGATAGAGAGGTCGGTGTAGATGAGCTCCTCGTCCTTTATCTGCTTGATGTAGCTGTAGAGCTTGAGTCTGCCCTCGTCCTCAACGATGTTGAAGAGCTTCATCATAGCTGCCGCCATGAAACGGCGCTGATTCTGCATACGTCCGATATCGCCCTGTATCCACTCGTGACGGAAGCGGACGAACCACTCTGCCTGCTGTCCGTCGAGGACAACATCGCCCGCAGGGATTATCTTATCAGCTTCGTAGATTATCTCGTTATCGAGGTGTATCGGGATACCGCCGATGATATCGACCATTCTTACGATATCAAAGCAGGCAGTTGTAACATATGCGTCTATCGGAATGCCGAAATTCTCCTGTACAGCGTCAACAACGCGCTGTATCGGTATCTTGTTCGGGTCGCCGCAGGAATAGATACTGTTGAACTTCTTCGTTACGCTCGAAGTATAGTCAGGAAGACAGCAGTCGCGCGGTATCTGGAGGATATTCATCTCGCAGTTTCCGATATCGAACTGAACTACCCACATAACGTCCGAGTTGAGCTCATCCTCGTCAAAGCCGAGGAAAAGAATGCTGTACTGACCCTCTACGAGCTGGGGAAGGTCAAGTCCGTCGTTGAATTCGGGAGTAACTACCTCTGTATTGAGGTTGAGCTCGATATTCTCCTTCTGGAGCTGTCCCTCCTTAGCCAGTGGCTGAGCGTGCTTGAAAAGGTATACGAGCGAGCAGTTGCCGCCGGTGTTCTTGTCTACGAAAATAGGCATATTCAGAACGAGCATACATATCACTGCGATACTTGTAACAACTGCGAGCGTCTTGATGATGAAGTCCTTTACGGAGAAACGCTTTCTGTCCTCATCAAAATCCTCGTATTCCTCATCGTAGTCAGCATCGTAATCGCTGTCAGCTTCATATCTTCCGCGGTAATTGCCTGAGGGAGCTTCGTGCTTGCCGCGGTATCCGCCTGAGGGAGCCTCGTGCTGTCCGTGGTATTCACCTGCGGGAGCTTCGTGCTGTCCGTGGTATTCACCTGCGGGAGCTTCATGCTGTCCGTGATATTCGCCTGCGGGAGCTTCGTGCTGTCCGCGGTAGGGCTCGTTTACGGGCGGATACTGGCTGAATGCGTTGTTGTTATTAGCCCTTACGAGCCTCTTTAAAGGCTTTGGACGCTCGCGGACTTCCTCCGCATCGTCCATACCGTTGATATCAATGTCTATATCGTTTTGCTTCATTATTATCCTCTTTTCATAAATGTCATATTTATCATTCTACGTTATTTTTTATTTTTCTCTTCTTCAAGAAGGCGCGTGTAGAAGTTATAGCCCTCTACCGTACACGGAGGGATAACTCCGCCCTTCTTTATAACTGCTTTTATAGAAAATGAAAACGCTTCGAGCATTGCAAGGTCGAGGTCTGAATAGGTCAGCTTCCTCATCTTGTCAACGTCCTTGTAATCGCGCTCGGCTGAGATAAGGTCTCCGAGGTAGACTATCTCCTCAAGCCTTGTCATTCCGGCTCTGCCGACTGTATGAAATCGTATCGAATTGAGTATGTCGATATCCTCAACGCCGAATTCCTTCCTTACGAAATACGCTCCGGCTATTGCATGGAGAAGCGAACGCGTCTCGAGCTCTTCACGGCATACAGCGTATCCGCTCTCGAGGACGAGCTCTTTCTGCTCTGCGGCAGGGAGCTCCTTGCATATGTCATGGAGCAGACCCGCAAAATAAGCCTTGTCTGGGTCTTCGCCGTACTTCTCAGCAAGCTTGCGGCATTCAGCCGCAACATTCAGCGAATGCTGATAGCGCTTCTGTGAAAGGTGCGATTTCAGGTATTTCTTTTTGTCATCGGGGTCGTATAACAAACGCTCACCTCATTGTCTGTAAAGATTCATCAATCTTATATATTGTACTACATTTTCGTCAAGATAGCAAGAGTATTTCTGATTTTTTGCAATTTTTTTTCTGATATCAGTCGAGGATATCTCCACCGGAGCAGCCTTGCATACCGTTATTTTGCCGAATTTTCGCAGTTCCTCCGCCTTTTTTTCAAGCTCAGCCATGTCGCCCTCGCATCTCGACACAACTGCAAGCGTACACTCGCGGAGTATCTCCTCGAAGCAGTGCCACGTCTCAAACGAGAGCAGCATATCACTTCCCACAAGCAGGAAGAGCTCATCGTCGGGGTATCTCCTGCGAAACTCACGTACAGTGTATATCGTATAGCTCACTCTGTCAGAGCGGAGCTCGTAGTCGCAAACGCTCAGCTTGTCGCTCACACCGCAGGCAAGTCTCAGCATTTCGAGCCGGTCATCGCCGGATACGTACTCGGCTGAGGAGCGGTGGGGGCTTATCTTTGACGGAACAAGGTACAGCCTGTCGAGTTCAAGCTCTGAGACCGCAGTCAGCGCAAGGTGGATATGTCCGTTGTGAACGGGATTGAAGCTTCCGCCGTATATTCCTATGCGCATAGGATTCACCCCTGCTTCCAAGGCTTTTTGCCGGAAGTCCAGCCATTGTCTGTCCAGTATTTCTTGTCTGCCTCGTTCCAGCCGTTTTTCTGTATCATCGCCATGAGCCTGAAAAATGCCGCAGTTTTCAGCGGAACGCTCTTTTTGCCTGCATTTCGCTTGATCTTTGCAGCGAGACTGTCCGTCTGCTTCTCGAATGCCTGCTTCATTTTCGGAGTCACAGCTTCCCATGATACAGCCCTTATCGGCTTGCCGAGCTTGTATGTCCTCGGTATGCCCCAGAAAAACGTGCTGTCAGCCATGTCCTTGAGTGCCGACTTGACTCCCGCTCCTGCCGCAGTCGAAACAACGACTGCCTGCTTGTGGAACATCCTCTCGTCGGGGCGGTGAGCCATCCAGCGATAGCCGTAATGGTCGAGCAGAGCCTTCATCTGTCCGGTCGCGTGGTAAACATAGACCGGCGAGGTCAGTATGATGAGGTCAGCGGCGTCTGTCTTCTCCGTTATCGGACGAAGCTTCTCGTAGTGCGGACATTTGTCCTCGCCCTTTACAAAGCAGTTCGTACAGCCGCAGCAGAACTCGTCGAAATCACGCGGCAGAAACACCTCGGAAATATTCTCCGGCTTTGTGACCTTTTCCGCAAGCATACGTCCTATGCTGTAGGTCGAGCCCTTATGGTTAGTTCCGCTGATTATCAATGCTTTCATAATCTCTCCCTCTTTTTCAGAAAGCGCCCTCATATATAACATTCAGTCCGGAAATGCGAACTGACACATTTTCTGGAAATTTTTTTATTTTGCCTTTGGTATATTCTCTATCACAGGCTCTTTCTCGTTTCTCTTGAAGAGCACGAAACGGCTTCCGATGACCTGTACAACGTCTGCGCCGGTCTGCTCAGCGATAGCGTCAGCCGCCTCTCTTGCAGTCCAGCCGGAGTTCTCGAGCACACGGAGCTTTATGAGCTCGCGCTTGCGGAGCGCTTCTCCGATGTCCTTGCACATGACCTCGGTAACTCCGCCCTTGCCTATCTGGAAAATAGTATCATATGTTGAAGCGATACCGCGCAGGTACGCTCTCTGCTTGCTTGTAAGCATATTATTCACCGTATCTTTCTTTCAGGAAGCGGTACAGCTCGCGCAGAGCCGCACCTCTGTGGCTTATCTTGTTCTTTTCGTCAGCGGTGAGCTCCGCCATTGTCCTGTCTCCTACAACGAATACAGGGTCGTAGCCGAAGCCGTTCGTACCGCGCTGCTCATAGCCGATAGAGCCGCGGCATTCGCCTGTCAGCTCGGTGTGACCGTTTTCGTCGAGGTAGCATATCGTACACTCGAATGCGGCTCCGCGCCTGTCAGCAGGAACGTCCCTCATCTCGGAAAGGAGCTTCGCGCAGTGCTCCCCCTCGGGAGCATACCTCGCGGAATAGACTCCGGGAGCGCCGTCAAGCGCGTCCACGCAAAGACCGCTGTCGTCTGCGATGGTCGGGAGCTTTACCGCGCCATAGACTGCTTTTGCCTTTATATAGGCATTCTCGGCAAATGTAGCTCCGTTTTCCTCGGGGTCGCAGTCTGCACCGGCTTCGCGCTGTGAGAGCACCTCTATCCCCAGCGGAGAGAGTATCTCCCTCGCCTCGCGGAGCTTATTTGCGTTGTTTGTCGCCATTACGAGCTTAGTTATCATCATCATCGCCCTTTCTGCCAAACAGACGGCTGAAGAAGCCCTTCTTTTTCTTCTTCTCAGGCTCTTCTGCGGGAGCTTCCTCCTCGGAGCTCTCCTGCTCCTCAGCATCTATGAGCTCCTCGACTTCGTCCTCGAGGTCTTCCTCGTCCTCATCTTCCTCGGAAGCCTTCTCCTCTGCGAGCGCCTCCATGAAGCTCTCGTCTATGTCAAATTCAGTTCTTGCCTCAAATTCAGCATTCTCGTCGTAGTTGTCAACGTCGAAGCCCTCTTCATCAGGCTCTTCTGAGCTTTCTGCTTCTTCCGTCTCTTCCTCATCGTCCTCATACTCTGATTCGTCGTCAGCCTCGTATTCCTCGTCGTCTTCTTCGTCATCGTCGTATTCAGCTTCATCGGGCTCGTCGTAGTCCCCGGCAGGAGCTTCCGGAGCTGCAAGCTCATCTGTCTCCTCCTCTTCTTCGTCCTCAACAACAGGCATATCGAAGAGAGCGTCCACGAACATTCTGCTGTCGAACGGCTGGAGGTCGTCTATCTTCTCGCCAACACCGATGAGCTTTACCGGAATGCCAAGCTCGTTCTTGATAGAGATAACTATGCCGCCTTTTGCCGTTCCGTCGAGCTTTGTGAGGACAATGCCCGTGATGGGAGCTGTCTCGCTGAAAAGCTTCGCCTGACTTACCGCATTCTGACCAGTCGTCGCATCAAGCACGAGAAGCACCTCGCGTGAGCTGTCTCCAGCCTTTGTGTCGATTATGCGGTTTATCTTCTTGAGCTCCTCCATGAGGTTCTTCTTGTTGTGGAGTCTTCCCGCAGTGTCGATGATAACAACGTCGCAGCCGCGAGCCTTCGCTGCTTCCAGCGAATCATATACGACAGCACCGGGGTCGCTGCCCTCAGCGTGCTTTACGATGTCAACGCCTGCGCGGTCAGTCCAGACCTGAAGCTGGTCGATAGCCGCCGCTCGGAAAGTATCTGCCGCCGCAACGAGCACCTTCTTGCCCTCGTTTTTGAACTGGTAGCAGAGCTTGCCGATAGTAGTGGTCTTGCCTGCACCGTTTACGCCTATTACCATGATAACTGCCGGCGACTTCGTAAGGTCGAGACCTGTATCCTCGCCCATAATCTCGGAAACTACCTCGTGAATGAGCTCCATTATCTGCTGCGGGTCAGTGATGCCTCTCTCCTTGACCTTCTTGCGGACGCGGTCACATATCTCTACGGAAGTGTCCACGCCTATATCGCTCATTATCATCTGCTCCTCGAGCTGCTCGAAGAGCTCCTCATCTATTTTTGTAAAGGAATTGAACACCTTTTGCAGACCTCCGAGGAAGCTGTCCTTGGTCTTTTTTATTCCCTGTGCAATTTTTGAAAATAATCCCATATTATCCTCTTTTCACCGGCATATCAGCCGTTTTTATTGTATATCAGCAACGTCCTCCTGGAAATCCACCTGTTCCATTTTGAGGAGCTTGGAGATGCCGTCCTCCTGCATGGTGACGCCGTAAAGGACGTTTGCCTCCTCCATTGCGCTACGGCGGTGGGTAACGAGTACGAACTGCGTGGTATCCGTGAATTTTTTCAGATACTGCGCGTACTTTCTTACGTTCACCTCGTCGAGAGCCGCATCTATCTCATCAAGTATGCAGAACGGCGCCGGACGCAGTTTCAGTATCGCAAAGTATATCGCTATCGCGACGAATGACTGCTCGCCGCCCGAGAGCGATATAAGGTTCTTGATGACCTTTCCCGGAGGCGCTACGCTTATCTCAATTCCGGATTCGAGCATATTCTCGGGGTCGGTGAGTATCAGCTCAGCCTTGCCGCCGCCGAAGAGCTCGACGAATATCTCCTTGAAGTTGCTGTTGATTATCTGGAAGCTCTCCGCGAAGATCCTGCACATCTCCTCTGTGAGGTCGGAGATTATCTTTTCAAGCTCGTTCTTTGACTTCTGAACGTCTGATATCTGCTCGGAAAGGAACTTGTAACGCTCGGCTACTTCCTTGTATTCGTCTATAGCTCCGACATTGACGCTGCCAAGAGCACGTATCTTGTTCTTTACGGAGGTAAGCTCTGCCTGTGCCGCGTTGATGTCCTCGAGCTTTTCTGCAAGCTCTACAGCCTCGCTGCGGTTGAGCTGGTACACCTCGCGGAGCTGACCGATGATGTAATCGGAATCGCGGTTCGTCGATTCGCGGCGCTCCTCGAGCCTTGTAACCTCTCCCGAGAGCTTCTCCTTGGCTTCGTTGAGCTGCTTCATGCCCTTCTGTATCTCGTTTACGAGGCGGTTCTGCTCGGTGTGGACATTCTGATACCGCGCAATTTCTGCAAGGTATGTGTCAGTATTGGACTGCATACCGTCAAGCTCGGCTTTCAGATTTTCGATGTCGCTCTGCTTCATGCTTATGAGCTGCTCCTGACGGGAAATTTCCTCCTCAAAGTGTCGGCTTCCGCTTTTTAGTTCGTCAAGTGAAGCATCTACGCGCTTTATCTCCTCTTCCTGAGCCTGAACGTCCTTTGCAAGCTCTATGCCGTGTATCTTCATCTTGGAAAGTTCCTCGGAGAGCTCTGCACGTTCGAGACGGAGCTTTTCGCGGCTGTCCTGTCCCTCAGCGAGCTTTTCCTCGGCTTCCTTTATCTGCTGCTCGGTCTCGGCGAGAGTCTTTTCCGAATCGGCAATAGTCTGCTTGGCTGCTGCTATTTTCTGCTCGGATTCGGTGAGCTGTCTGCCCGAGTTTTCACTCTGCGAGCTGAGCTGTTCCTTCAGCGAGTGCAGGCTCGTGAGCTCTGCCCTGAGCTGTACTGCCGCTGTCTCAGCATCGCTGATATCCTTCTTTGCCGCCTCAGTATCAAAGCGGAGCTTCTCAGCCTCGGCGCGGAGCTTCTCGGCTCTTGCACTGAGCTCGTCACGCTGCGCGGAGAGCCTTTCTATCTCGGCATCGAGCTTTTCTATCTCATTTTTTCGGGTGATGACTCCGCCCGATTTCATTGCCGAGCCGCCGGTGAATGAACCTCCGGCATTTATCACCTGTCCGTCGAGTGTGACGATACGGAACTTGTAGCCGTACTTTTTGGCAATAAGTGTTGCCGAGTCGATGTCCTCAGCAATAACGATGCGTCCGAGCAGCGAAGCGAAAATGCCGCTGAAACGCTCGTCGTAGCTTACAAGCTTATTTGCAACCGAGACGAATCCGTCGCAGTTTTCAAGTCCGTTTTCGCGGAGCTCGTTTCCGCGGACTGACGTAACAGGCAGAAAAGTCGCACGTCCGCCCTTCTGCTCCTTCAGGAAGCGGATACAGCGCTTGGCGATATCCTCGTTGTCAACGATGATGTTCTGCATCGCGCCGCCGAGAGCTGTTTCAATGGCGACTGCGTACTGCGGCTCGACGCTGATATTCTGAGCGACTGTGCCGGATACGCCGCTGAAACGTCCCTGCTTTGCGGCTTTGAGCACCTGCTTTACGCTGCCTGCAAAGCCCTCCATGTTGTTTTCGAGGTCGTTGAGTATCTTGCGGCGCTGCTGCTTTTCTTTCAGCTCGAAAATGTTCTTCTCGAAGTCTGTCTTAGCCTGTTCAAAGCCGTCCTTACGCGATTTATAAAGCCTTTCAAGTCCGCTGAGACGGTTTCTCAGCTCGCCTGAGCGCTCTTCATTCCTGGCGAGAGCTGCCTCGTTTTCTGCTATCCTGCGCTCATAATCTGCAAGTGCCTTCTCAGCGTCGCTGCTGCTGCCGCGGAGCTCTTCAAGTCGCTGTTCCTCGTCAGCTATGGTCTGCCTTGCAGCCTCAGCCGCGAATTTCAGCTCGCTCTGTTTAATATATAAGCTGTTGATGACGCTTCCCGCCTTGTCAACGTTATCTCCGAGCTGCGAATTTTTCTGCTCGGCTTTCTCGAATCTGGCAGTCATCTCAGCGATGTCCTTTTCGAGCTCTTCACGTTCGCTGTTCAGCTCGGCTATGCGCTTCTGAGCATTCTCCCTGCGTGCGAGGAGCTCCTTTTTCGTCTCCTCCGAGCGCTCAACGCTCTTTCTTGCAGACTCGATAGCCTCCTGACAGTGGCGGATATCGTTCTCGAATACGGCGATATCTGCTTTTTTCTGTGATGAGCTCTGCTCCTCCTCGAGCATTTTCTGACGTATCTCGTCCGACTTTATTGTGCATTCCTGCATTCGGCGGAAGCCGTCCTGAAGACGCTCTTCTTCCTTTTGTATGTCATTTTCAAGATTCTCGTATTCGCCCTTGCTTATGAGCACTTTTTCATCAAGCTTGGTGAGCTTTTCTTTCAGCTCGTCAAGACGTGTCACCCATACAGAAATTTCAAGGCGCTTGCGCTCCTCTGCGAGCTTGATGAATTTCTCCGCTTTCTCGGACTGTATCCTCAGCGGCTCAACTCGTCCTTCAAGCTCGGAGAGAATATCCGTCAGGCGAAGCAGGTTCTCCTGAGCGGCTGTGAGCTTTCGCTCGGCGTCGAGCTTCTTGTAGCGGAATTTAGAGATTCCTGCCGCTTCCTCAAAGATATCGCGGCGTTCGCTGCTCTTGGCTCCGACTATCTCGGCGATACGTCCCTGTCCGATTATGGAGTAGCCGTCACGTCCGAGACCGGTATCCATGAACAGCTCGTTTATGTCCTTCAGTCGGCAGGCTTTGCCGTTTATCATGTACTCACTCTCGCCGCTGCGGTAGAGCTTTCGCGTTACCGCGACCTCGTCGTCCATATCGGCGAGGGTCTTATCGGAATTGTCGATATTGAGCGTTACGGCTGCAAAGCCCATCGGCTTGCGGGCAACAGTACCGGAAAAAATAACGTCTTCCATCTTGTTTCCGCGGAGAGTCTTGGTCGATTGCTCACCAAGCACCCACCTCACGGAGTCGCCGATATTACTTTTTCCGCTGCCGTTAGGACCTACGACCGCTGTAAGACCCTTGTCAAAGGTCAGGCTTATCTTGTCGGGAAACGACTTGAAGCCCTGTATTTCCAGTGATTTAAGGTACACTCACTCACCTCCTCAGTTCGCATTGATAGCCGGAGAGCTCCTCGTCGCCGGTTATCCTGATATCTATGCCGCGCTGTCTGAAATATTCAGTGTTGGCTTTTTTATGTCCTGCCGCCTTGCTGATGCATCTCGGGGATACCGCAAATGTACAGCGCTCCGGCAGCGTTTTCTCGTTTTTGAGCTGCATTTCCATATTGCAGCGGAATATCATACCCTCGCAGAGCTCGCGGAATGCCGGATGATAGAAGCCTCCGACCATGTCCTGCTCGACAAATTCACTCGCGTGAAGACCACACTTGATAACGCGTATGCCGCTCCCCTCGAAAAGGACAAGTCCCGAAGCCGCTGTCTCGACCGCTTCATCGAAGCTGAAAGGGACGTATTCGCCGCTTTCAAGCAGCTCTGCGAGCCTTGTTCCCTTTAAAATGACAGTGGGATAGATACGCGCTGTATCAGGGTGGAGCTCAACAATCCTGTTCATGGTCAGAAGTTCGTCCTCGCGGGTACTTCCGTAAAGTCCTATCATCATCTGCAAGCCGAGCTCGAATCCCCACTGGCGTATCAGAGCTGCGGCATTTTCAACGTCGGCAGCCGTATGTCCGCGCTCGTTCATTTCAAGGACCTTGTCGCTCATCGACTGCGCTCCGAGCTCAATGGCTGTAACGCCGCTCCTTGCAAGGATACCGAGCACTTCGTTGTCGATACAGTCCGGACGCGTCGAACAGCGGATACCGCGGAACTTTCCTGCTCCAACAAAATCCTTTGCCGCACTGAGAAGCTCGTTCATATAATCACGCGGGATAGCCGTAAAGCTGCCGCCGAAAAAGGCTATCTCCGTATTCTCCGGAGACTTCACCTCGCCGAGCGCCTTTTCGCATATCTCTCTGACTTCATCGCCGTCCGGAAGATGCTGAGTGCCGCTTATCGTCCGCTGGTCGCAGAAGCTGCACAGATGCGGACAGCCTACGTGCGGTATGAATATTGAAATGTTACTGTGTTTCATAGCCCAT
>DEDQ01000013.1:20283-22312 GCA_002350065.1 Ruminococcus flavefaciens | reverse complement strand
TTGCCTATCACCTGTGAATTCAGCATGACCTCAACAACAAAACGCTTGTTGTGGTCAGGACCTTCCTCTCCGATGAGAACGTACTCGACCTTCTCCTCGGGGTTTTTCTGTACGACCTCCTGAAGAACTGTCTTGAAGTCGCTGAACGCCTTCTTGCAGCCGTGCTCGAGGTCATCGGGTATAAAGCGGAGGATATGCTTCCTTGCTGCCTCCATGCCGCCATCGAGGTATATCGCTGCGATGACAGCTTCAAACGCGTCCGCAAGTATAGAGGGACGCTCTCTGCCGCCGGTATTCTCCTCTCCCTTGCCGAGGAGGAGGAAATCGCCGAGGTTTATCTGCTTTGCGAATATATGCAGGCTCTTCTCGCAAACGAGCGAAGCTCTGAGCTTTGTGAGGTCACCCTCGGCAACGCTTGTGAGGTGCTTGTAAAGATAGTCGGATACTACTATCGAGAGCACGCTGTCGCCCAGAAATTCGAGCCTTTCATTGCTGCCGCCAGGAAGCTTTCTCTCGTTTGCATATGAAGAATGCGAGAGTGCCTGATGCAGCAGCTCCTTGTTGCTGAATGTATAGTTGATTATCTGTTCAAAACGTTCGGTATTATCCATTGTTCTGCTCCTTATCAGGCACGGACATTCCGCTGACGTATTCCTCTATCGCAGAGACAACATTGCCCTCAACGCATTTCTGCGCCTGTCTTATAGCATTGAAGAAGGCATATCCGTCCGAGCTTCCGTGCGCCTTTATGACCGGTTTTCTCACTCCGAGAAGCACCGAACCGCCGGTCTCGCGGTAGTCCATCTGCCTGCTGAATTTCTTTATTTTGCCGAGAGAGAATAACGCTCCCAGCTTGCCGGCTCCCGAATAGAGCCATTTCACCTTCCTGCCGAAGAAAGAAGCCACGCCCTCGTAGAGCTTGAGGACGATATTTCCCGTGAATCCGTCAGTTACAACAACGTCAAGGTCGGCATTCGGAACATCTCTCGCCTCAACGTTTCCGCAGAAGTTGAGTCCCGACTCCTTGAGAAGACGGTAAGCCTCTATCTCGAGCTCTCTGCCCTTTGTCTCCTCTGCGCCGATGTTGAGAAGTCCGACTTTCGGCGACTTTACGCCCATTACACGCTCCATGTAAGCGCTTCCCATAACTGCGAACTGCACGAGCATCTCTGCACGGCATTCTGTATTTGCTCCCGCGTCGAGAAGCATGAAGCTTCCCTTATCGCCGGGAAGTATCGGTGACGGAGCAACTCGCTTGATCCCTTTGATACGCTTGACGATGAAGGTCGCTCCCATTACGAGAGCTCCGGTGCTTCCTGCTGAGACGAAAGCATCTCCCCTGCCCTCTGAGAGCAGACGCAGTCCTACTGCCATCGAGGAATCCTTGCCGGACTTGATTATCTCCTTCGGTTCGTCATGTATATCAAAAACATCATCTGTATGCTCTATCTCCATGCCGCCGAGACTTATCTTATTTGCGGCGGCACATTCCTTTATCTTTTCGCTGCTGCCGGTGAGTATCACCTGCACGCCGAGCTCCTTTACTGCTCTTTCGCAGCCTCTAAGCACTTCAAGCGGAGCGTTGTCCCCGCCGAATGCGTCAACTATTATCCTTGCCAATCCTATCAAGCTCCCTTTGCAGCGATTCTACGGCACGTTTTGCATACACGCCGTATTTTTCCTTCTTATCCTTTATTCTTACGCCTATGTCAGGAAGTATTCCCATATTTGCGCCCATAGGCTGAAATTTTCCGTCGTTGAACGGGTCGCTGATATAAGCAGAAAGCGCTCCGAGCATCGTATCACGCGGAAGCTGTACCGGTTCAAGTCCGAGAAGCTTTCTCGCAGCAGCCGTACCTGCTATTATACCGCTTGCAGCCGATTCCATATATCCCTCAACGCCTGTCATCTGTCCCGCGAAGTATATCTCCGGACGCTCGCGCATGGAGAAATCTGCATTCAGCAGCATGGGACTGTTGATGAAGGTGTTGCGGTGCATAACTCCGAAACGCATGAATTCGGCGTTTTC
>DEDQ01000013.1:19094-20169 GCA_002350065.1 Ruminococcus flavefaciens | reverse complement strand
CGTTTTCCGGTGCGTTTATCGGTTATGCCGACCGGCTTCATAGGTCCGAAGCGCATGGTGTCCTCTCCGCGTGAGGCGAGCACCTCTATCGGCATACAGCCCTCGTATACGCTGAACGGGTGAGTTTCAAAGTCTTTGAGCTGTACACGCTCCGCTCCGATAAGCTCGCGGTAGAACGCCTGATACTCCTCCTTGTTCATGGGACAGTTGATGTAGTCGGCATCTCCGCGGTCGTAGCGCGATGCAAAGAACACCTTCTCCATGTCAAGGCTGTCATAAGTCACGATAGGAGCTGCCGCGTCGTAGAAGCTCAGTCCCTCGCCGCAGAGCTGCTTTATTACCTCAGCCATTGCGCCCGATGTGAGCGGTCCTGTCGCGATAATGGTCGTGCCCTCGGGGAGCTCTGTTACCTCTCTGCCGATGACCTCGATATGCGGGTCGGACTTTATCCTTGCCGTAACGCTGTCAGAGAATTTCTCGCGGTCAACTGCAAGAGCTCCTCCCGCCTCGACTGCGTTCTCCTTTGCGCATGGAACTGTCAGCGAGCCGAGCATCTCCATTTCCGTTTTCAGCAGTCCCGCAGCCGATTCAAGCCTTGCCGCCTTGAGCGAATTCGAGCATACAAGCTCGGCAAAACCGCTGTATTTATGCGCCGGAGTGTACTTCTCCGGCTTCATTTCATAAAGCTTTACATCTATGCCGTAACGCGCGAGCGCCCATGCTGCCTCGCAGCCGGCAAGTCCCGCACCTATTACATTTACGGTATTTGTCATTTTTTCAGCTCTCTTTCGTATCCGCAGCCCTCGTTCTCGCATATGAGCCTGCCCGATTTGCCGCCCTTGTTGAAAAGGGTCTTGCCGCAGTCAGGACATTTCTCAGCCGTCGGAACGTTCCACGTCATGAAATTGCAGTCGGGATAGCCCTCGCAGCCGTAGAAGCTTCTGCCCTTCTTTGACTTTTTCAGCAGCATTTTCTTGCCGCATCTCGGACAGCAGCCCTCGGTCTCGGTGACTATCTTCTTCGTATTCGAGCACTCGGGGAATCCGGGGCAGGCAAGGAATTTGCCGTATCTGCC
>DEDQ01000013.1:18275-19048 GCA_002350065.1 Ruminococcus flavefaciens | reverse complement strand
TTGACGCGCTTGCCCTCCATAGCCTCCTCAGCCTTGCTGAGCGTATCCGCAAAGCCGTCGTAGAACTCGTGAAGAGTGCTCACCCAGTCCTTTACGCCGTGTTCTATCTCATCGAGGTTGTTTTCCATTTCAGCCGTAAACTTGGCGTCGACTATCTCCTTGAAGTGCTCCTTCATCAGCTCGGTTATGACCTCGCCGAGATTGGTGGGTTTGAGCTGCTTACCCTCGTGCTCGACATACTGACGGGCTGTGATAGTCGTGATAGTCGGAGCGTAGGTACTCGGTCTGCCGATGCCGTTCTCCTCGAGCGCCTTGATGAGTGAAGCCTCAGTGTAGCGCGGAGGCGGCTGTGTGAAGTGCTGATTGCCCGCAATGGACTTCAGCTTTACGTTGTCGCCCTCAGAAATGGGCGGGAGCATTTTCTTGTTCTCGTCAGCGCCGTCAGTAGACTCGACATAGAGCTTGGTGAAGCCGTCGAACTTCACAGAGTAGCCGGAAGCTCTGAATATGCAGCCGTTAGCCTCTATATCAGCCGATACCGTATCAAGCAGCGCATTTGCCATCTGGCTGGCGATAAAGCGCTCCCATATGAGCTTGTAGAGCTTGAACTGGTCGCTGGAAAGTCCGGATTTTACGCGCTCGGGAGTGAGCTCCGGAGTTGAGGGGCGTATCGCCTCATGCGCGTCCTGAGCGTTACTCTTGGTCTTGAAAACGCGCGGCTTGTCGGGAAGGTACTCCTGACCGAAAACCGTGCCTATATACTGAGCGGCAGC
>DEDQ01000013.1:17745-18230 GCA_002350065.1 Ruminococcus flavefaciens | reverse complement strand
GCGCCGATACCTTCGACGTCAACGCCTTCGTAAAGCTCCTGAGCGGCTTTCATGGTGCGCTTAGCGCTGAAGCCGAGCTTTCGCGAGGCTTCCTGCTGCATTGTTGATGTGATGAACGGCGGAGCGGGCTGTTTCTTCGTTACGCGCTTCTTTACCGATGTTACGGAGTATGCAGCGCCCTCAAGCCTTGCGAGAAGTCCGTCCGCTTCTGCCTGTCCCGGTATCTCAAGCTTCTTTCCGTCAACTGAAACGAGCGATGCATCGAACACCTTTCTTGAGCCCGAAGCCGTGAATTTAGCGTCAATGGACCAGTATTCCTTCGGCACGAACTTGCGTATCTCGTTCTCGCGGTCAACTACGAGACGAACTGCTACCGACTGAACTCTGCCGGCAGAAAGTCCGCGCTTGACCTTTTTCCACAGGAAGGGACTCAGCTTGTATCCCACAAGTCTGTCGAGGATACGGCGTGCCTGCTGAGCGTTGAC
>DEDQ01000013.1:10643-17550 GCA_002350065.1 Ruminococcus flavefaciens | reverse complement strand
GCATTTTTTTGCGCGCTTTTTGAGGTCCTTTATAACGTCCTCCTTGCCCTTCATATCCGTATACTGCGGCTCGAAATCCTTCTCGGTGTCAACTCCGAGCTTCGACTTCGGAAGGTCGCGGACGTGTCCCATAGAGGCTACTACTTCATAGCCCTTTCCAAGATATTTCTGTATTGTTTTTGCCTTTGCAGGCGACTCAACTATTACGAGGTCTGACATCTGTATTTGTTCCCCTTATCAGATTTTTTCATAAAGCTTTCCCGGAAGCGACTTTACGGCTCCGAGTATCTCCATTTCTGTAAGCTCTGTCATGAGCTCCGACATATCCATGCCGAGCTTCTGAGCTATTATGTCGGCGTGAAGCGGAGCTTCCGCAAGTATCTGCGCTATATCTGCCTGTACGCCTTCGAGTTTTATCTCATCCTTTTTGCTCCTGCTTAAAGCAGGCTCTTCTTTTTTATCCTCTGGTGCCGGAGCTGAACGCCTCGGCTCAGGCGTTTCCTGAGTATTCTCTTCACCGAATACTTCGTCGGCTGTCTCAGTGTACAGCGGCATACCGTATCCGAAGCTCGAATAGATATCGTCCGAGCTGAAAAACGGCGAAGCTCCTTCACTAAGAAGCAGTGCATTTCCCGAATATGCCGGGTCATATATATCAGCCGGCGGCAGACAGTAAACGTCCCTGCCCTGATCTGCGGCAAGCGAAGCTGTTATCAGCGAGCCGCTCTTTACCGAGGCTTCAAACACGACCGTAGCCCTGCTCAGAGCCGAAAGTATACGGTTGCGCTTAGGGAAGTTCTGTGCGTGAGGCGGAGTACCCGGCGGGTATTCGCTCACGAGGACGCCTCCGGATTCAATTATCGCATCACGGAAGCGGTAATTCTCCTTCGGGTAGTCGACATCAAGTCCGCAGCCGAGGACTGCGGCAGTCGGGTGACCGTTTGCGGCAGCCGCCATATGCGAGGTTATATCAACTCCGACAGCAAAGCCGCTGACGATCACTACTCCGCGCCTTGCGAGCTCTGTACAGACACGGTTAGCGACTCTCAGCGTATACGGCAGAGCCTTTCTCGCGCCGACAGTTGTTATCGTCTTTGTTCCGGTCAGGCAGCGGATATCGCCCCTGTAATAGAGTATTGCAGGCGGGTCGGAGATATGTCTTAGCTGAGGCGGATATTCCTCAGAGCTGAATGACACAGTCATTACGCCTCTCCTCTCGCACTCGGCAAGAAGCTTTTCCGCAGTCTCAAGCGAAGAGGTGCGGACAGACTGCCGCTCCTTCGAGGTCAGATGAGCATCGCTCTCTCCGGCGGTGAGCACGCGGTAAGCCTCCTCAGCGGAATCGAACCGCTCCATGAACTGCCATAATCTGCGGCTTCCGATGCCGAATACCATAGTCAGCCAGAGCCAGTATTTCATCTCGTCCATATGCTACACCTCCTGCTTTTTGCAGAGCTCCCACATGAGTATTCCCGCAGCCATTGCCGCGTTAAGGGAGTTTATAGTGCCGTTCATCGGTATCGTTATTCGTCTTGTGCAGCGCAGAGCGATATCACGCGGCAGACCGTTGCCCTCGTTGCCGATGAAAACTGCCTGACGTCCTTCCGGTCTGTACGAGGTTATCCTCAGCGCATCGGTATCTATCACTGCGGCAGAGGTCTCAACTCCGGCGACTGAAAACAGCTCAAACAGGCGGTCGGTATCGTTGACGATGTAGATATTCTCGCGAAAGACCGAGCCCATAGTCGAGCGTATGACCTTCGGACTGTAAAGGTCGCAGCTTCCGCAGAGGAAAATGCCGTCGATACCGAGCGCGTCGGCGGTACGGATTATCATGCCGACGTTGCCGGGGTCCTGAAGTCCGTAAAGCACGGCATATCTGCCGTTATCGGTGAAAACGGGCTCACGCTCGGGAGGTATGCGGCAGATGCCGAAAACTCCCTGAGTCGTATTCGTCGAAGCTATTTTGTTTCCAAGCTCATTTGAAATAACAAGCGTTTTTGTATCTCTCAAATCAGCCTGCAAAAGCTCGGCACCGTATTTTTCATACGCCTGCTTTGTCATTATAAGGTGCGAAAGACCGCTTTCCTCGCGCAGAGCGTCCTCGGTTATCCGGAGTCCCTCCAACACGAATAAGCCGTACTGAAGCCTTTCTTTCTTTGAAGAAGCGAGCTTCTGATACAGCTTGATAACGGGATTATCTTTAGAGGTTATAATGTTATCCAATAGTACGAACACCTCCATGCGGGACATATATCCTGCGGAAGTACGGGAGAAAGCCTCCCGCCTTCTACAAGAAAACACGCTCTTTAATTAATAAGGAGCGTGTTGTTGTACTGATTAAAGAGCAGCCTTAGCCTTCTCTGCGATAGCTGTGAAGCCTGCAGCGTCAGTGATAGCGATCTCTGAGAGCATCTTTCTGTTGAGAGTGATGCCAGCCTTCTTGCAGCCGTTCATGAATGTTGAGTAGTTCATGCCGTTGAGCTTAGCAGCAGCAGAGATTCTTGTGATCCAGAGCTGTCTGAACTGTCTCTTCTTCTGCTTTCTTCCGATGTAAGCGTAGTTGCCTGACTTCATTACGGCCTGCTTAGCCATCTTGAAGTGCTTGCTCTTTGCGCCCCAGTAGCCCTTTGCAAGCTTTAATACTTTATTTCTTCTCTTGCGAGTCATCATTGCACCCTTGATACGTGCCATAGTCTTTTACCTCCAGTTATTCAAATTGCGAAAAGCGTTTTCGAGAGCCAAGCTCTCACCGATTACATATAAGGAACGAGCTTCTTGATTGTAGGAGCGTTAGCGCTTCCGGCAACACCAGCTGTACGAGCGATTCTCTTACGCTTTGTATCCTTCTGTGTAAGTCTGTGTCTCTTGTTTGTCTTCTGGTACTTAACCTTACCTGTACCAGTGATCTTAAAACGCTTCTTAGCGCCTGAATGAGTTTTAACCTTAACCTTTGCCATTGTTATGATCCTCCTTAATTCAGAACAGGTCAGTTCTTACTTATTTGCTTTGGGACTAACAAACATAACAATGCTGCGTCCCTCCATTTTAGCCGGTTTATCGACCGTGCCTGCACCCGATACAGCTTCCTTGAACCTGTCAAGCAGCTCTGAGCCGAGCTCGGGGTGAGCGATAGCTCTTTTACGGAATCTGACAGAAACCTTGAGCTTGTCTCCGCCCTGCAAGAACTTTACAGCCTGATTCACTTTTGTTTCAAAGTCATGAGTATCTATTGTGGAGAACATTCTTATCTCCTTGATAGAAACGACCTTCTGATTTTTCCTTGCTTCCTTTTCGCGCTTAGCCTGCTCGAAGCAATACTTACCGTAGTCCATTATGCGGCATACGGGCGGTGTTGCCTGCGGAGCGATCTTAACGAGGTCAAGATCCTGATCAAAGGCTAATTTCTGAGCGTCTTTAGCGGACATCGTTCCGAGTTTCTTTCCGTCAGCGTCGATCACGAGAACTTCTTTATCCCGTATCTCTTCGTTGATCTGCAGTTCCTGTTTGCTAATCTTCAAGCACCTCCGGTTATAAAATAAAACAAAAATGAGTGCAGATATATCCGCACTCACACAATACTCAGTCTCAAAAAGAGATATCATATTGACCGTTTAAGCTTTGCCTGACGGTGAGAACGGGTAGTTCTGCTTTGTTTACTCAAATATTATATACCCTTTTCCACGACTTGTCAAGTAAGGTTTTCATTTTTGGCGTTTTGCACAATCAGCCTTTAGTAAGCTCCTTGATTTTGTCCCAAACAGCAAAACGCACCTCATATTTTTCAGGATTGTACATGATATCAAGCTCGTCGTCGCTGAAAAGCTCGTGTTCCTTCTCCTTGTCGTCTGTCACCTCACACGCGGCAGGGATACACAGCGGAGGATACATCACACACCACCAGTTATGCCCCTGAGCGGAGCCTATCTTCACGCGCAGAGCACGGTATCGCCCCGCCGGCATGGTTATATCTCCGTAGGTGCGCTCGTCGAAATCAACGTCTGCAAGCTCAGCAGTAACAGGAGCTTCACAGCCGTTCGAGCGGAGAGTCTCCTCCGCGATACGCTCTATATCCGGAAGCTTTGCAGAAGCAAGCTCCTCAGCCGCTTCAAGGTCGTCCGCGCCGTCGAGGATACCGCTCGTGAGAAGTGCGTCACGCACCTTCAGCTTCAGCTGCTGATCGCGCTCGCTGTCGGAATCCGCAAGTATATGCAGCCGGAGCACGCTCCCGCGGAGCTGTTCAAGCCTTCTCCCGTCGCGTATGAATCCTATCGTGTTTGACATAAGTATCGTAAGGATAAGTCCCGCGGCAAGTATTATCTCGTATCTTTTCTTCATCAATATCACCTCACAGGTGAATATTGGAAGATTTTCAGGTTTTATTCATACTTCTTTATCTTTTTCGAATTCCGCAGAACTTTAATGTCCGGAGTTTTAACGTAATGCTCGATATATCCGCAGTTCCCGCAGATGTAACGGTCAACATCGACCGCGGAGAAAATGGTCACGCCGTACATTATATTGCTGCCGGCTCCGTATCCTCCCGTATAGCCCTTCGCATAAAGTATATCATCGCTGCCGCATTTAGGGCATTTCTTTGTGTTTTTCATAAGCTCAGCTCCTTTCGCAAGCTGAGCTTATCTTACCACTCACGCACCGGAACTGCAATACGTTCGTTTTTGTTTATATTTGTATAAGTTTTACAAAAACATTATACGACAGCATCTCCCTGCACATAACGTCAGCCGCATCAGGAATATTGCGTATCACTTCAAAAAATGCCATATCATGCGGTTTTATGCCGATTTTTTTGGCTTTACCTCTTAACTCCCGCATTGTACAATCAGACAAAAAGGAGTTGTTAAAAATTGAAAAAAATACTCTCATGCATCATCACAGCCGGATTTCTGTTCTGCACGGTCTCTCCGCTCGATTCGGACAGTGCGGACAAGATCACCTACGAATACACTATTATAAACAACGAAGCCACTATAACCGGATTCAAGGGCGAGCCCGCTTACATGGATATCCCCGAGACCATTGAGGGCTGCCGCGTGACCGAGCTCCGCGACAACGCTTTTTATGAATGCAGCACGCTCCGGCATATCGACCTCCCGCCGACGCTCACAAAGATAGGTCACCACTGCTTCTACGGCTGCACATCGCTTGAAAGCATAGTTATCCCTGATTCTGTCACCGATATCGGCATGGGGTGCTTCTGCGGCTGCTCGGAACTGAAAAGCGCTGCCGCCCCATCCGATATCCAAAGGCTGCCGGAATCCTGCTTCCGCGCGTGTACCTCGCTGAAAGAGTTTACTGTGCCCGACAAAACTGAGGCAATCGGCGATTTCTGCTTCTCGGGCTGTACGAGCCTTGAAAACGTCTCCATCGGCAGCGGAGTGACCTCGCTCGGTGACTGCTCATTTTATATGTGCAGTTCCATGGATTCGCTCTATATCCCATCATCGGTAAAAAATATAGGAATATGCGCTGCCGGATATATCCCCACTGAGGACGGTGCCGATACGGCAAAGGGATTCACAATTCTCGGCGACGGAGGCTCCGAGGCAAAAAAATATGCCAAGGATAACGACCTCACCTTTACCGATGCCGGAAATTCCGTCCACGCATTCGCTATACAGAGCATAAGCGGTCGGCGCAGACCCATAACTATCCCCTCAGTCTTATTCTTCACCGCACTAATCACGTCTGCCGTGATTATTGTGTTTACTGCGCGTAAACGGCACATTTTATTAAAAGCTAAAAATAATAAAAACTTCTCAAAATAAGCAAGAAATAACTTGCATTTCCCCAAAAAATATGATATTATATAGATGTGAAATTTTACGTCCGGTTGATTTGTCACTTAATTTTTCAATTAAATGATATATCAGTCAATTATTAATGGAGGGATCAGTACAATGTTTAAACCAAAGAAAGCCATAGCAGCTCTTACCTGCGCTGTTATGACAGCAGTATCCGGCTCTGCTTCTTTCCTCACAGACGCAGCTGACGATACCGCAGAAGAGCAGCAGTTCTGCGCTCCCATAAGCGAAGTTGTCACCGACTCCGGTCTCGACATCGACTATGCCCGCGCACTTCAGTATTCGCTCTACTTCTACGACGCCAATATGTGCGGCGAATTCAAGGAGGGTGAGAACAGGCTCTCATGGCGCGGAAGCTGCCATACCTACGATGCTCACGTTCCTATGATCGAATGGGACAAGATCACAGAAAAGTCCAGCAAGGGCGGCACTAACCTCTCGGCTGAATTCATGGAAAAATACAAGGATATCCTCGACCCCGACGGTGACGGCACTATCGACGTTGCAGGCGGCTTCCACGATGCCGGCGACCACGTTGAGTTCGGTATGCCCGAGAACTACTCGGCTGCAACTCTCGGCTGGGGCTACTACGAGTACCGCGATGTGTACAAGAAGCTCGAGCAGGACGACCACATCGAGACTATCCTCCGCCACTTCAACGATTACCTCATGAAGTGTACCTTCCTCGACGAGGACGGCACTGTCATCGCCCACTGCTATCAGGTCGGCGAGGGCAATATCGACCATAAGATATGGAACAACCCCGAGGTCGACACTATGCCGCGTCCGGCATTCTTCCTCACAGCCGAAAAGCCGCAGATAGACTACGTCGTTTCTGCCTGCGCTTCCCTCGCTATCAACTACCTCAACTTCAAGGACACAGACCCCGAGTATGCCGAGAAATCCCTCAAGTACGCAAAGGCTCTCTGGGAATTCGCAAATACAGCTATCGATACCTACGGCGGCGCAGCTGCTCCTGCACCGGCTGCTGCAAACGCTGCTTCGACCGGCGACGGAAAAACTCAGACTGCTGACAAGCTCCTCTCTGATAACGCTGACGGTCCTGTTCAGTTCTACAGCTC
>DEDQ01000013.1:9847-10582 GCA_002350065.1 Ruminococcus flavefaciens | reverse complement strand
GATGAAGCCTGCTTCGACTACGCTGTAAAGATATTCGACTACTACGCTGCATCAGGCTGGTGCTACTGCTGGAACGATATGTGGAGCGGTGCATCACTTATGTGGGCTATAATCAACCAGCAGAACCCCGACCTCGACCTCGTTCAGAAGGTAAGAGACGCTCAGGGCAAGAACCAGTATGTTTTTGACGATTTCTGGGATAACGACTGCATCGGCAAGTGCCTCAAGACATGGCAGCAGCTCGAAAGCCCCGGAGGCTTCGCGTTCCTCCAGCAGTGGGGAAGCTGCCGCTATAACACTGCAATGCAGATGATCTGCCTCCTCTACGATAAGTACCACAACAACGGCAAGCCCAGCGAATGGAGTGAATGGGCTAAAAAGCAGATGGACTACGTCCTCGGCGACAACGATATCAAGTATAAGGAAGAGGCCGAGTTCTCAGTTCTCGCCGGCAAAAACGGCACTCACGGCAAGAGAGCTTTCATCGTCGGCTATAATGACTACGCTGTAAAGAATCCTCATCACCGTGCCGCTTCCGGTCTTCTCATGGCTGAAGACCCCCGTGAGCAGAGACATATCCTCTGGGGCGCCCTCGCAGGCGGTCCTGACGGCTCTGACGGTCACAACGACGCTACAAACGACTGGGTAGAGAACGAGGTCACTATCGACTACAACGCTTGTCTCCCCGCAGCAGCAGCAGGTATGTACGCTCTTTACGGCACTAAGGACATGGCT
>DEDQ01000013.1:7169-9805 GCA_002350065.1 Ruminococcus flavefaciens | reverse complement strand
GGAAGCGGCTACTGGGTAGAGGCTATCGCCTACGATGTGCTCAACAACGACGGTTCAGGCGCTACAAACGTTTCATTCAAAGTCCTTTCAGGCGAATCCAGCCCCTCAAAGAACATCTCTGTAAGATACTTCTTCAACGTATCCGAAAACAATAAGCCCGATATCTACGAGGTTAAGGAGCTTTACGACCAGTCCAGCACTGAGGACGGCGAGGTCGGAGCAGACGGCGTGATATCCGGTCCTCACAAGTACGACAAGCTCCCCGATACATACTACGCTGAGATAAGCTGGGAAGACTACGTTATCGCAAACGCAGGCAAAAAATACCAGTTCAGCGTCGGATTCTACGGCAAGGGATATACGGACTCTACTACAAATCAGTACGTATTCTACCAGTTCGATCCTAAAAACGACTGGAGCTACGACGGTCTTAAAATGGGTAAGAATACCGACTTCTTCGCTGTTGACGACCCGCCGGAGGAGCGCTATGACCATATCTGCGTTTACGCAGACGGCGTTCTCGTCGGAGGCATCGAGCCTGACGGCTCAAAGCCCGAGCCTAAGGAGACTACAACAACGGCTCCCAAGACAACTACAACAAAGAATACAACAACAACTGCTAAGCTTACAACTTCAACTACAACTGCCGCAAGTCCTGACGTTCCCAGCAGCAAGGTAACCCGCTACGGAGACGCTAACCTCGATGATAACGTAACAGTTGCAGACGCAGTTGCTATCCTCCAGTACATCGGAAATAAGGACAAATACAAGCTCGAAGCTACAGGAAAGGCAAATGCCGACTGCTGCGACGTCGGTGACGGTATAACCGGAAATGACGCTCTCGCAATACAGAAGCTCGACGCTAAGGTGATAAAATCACTTCCTGCAAAATCCAAGTAAAACGAAAGGCTCATGCGAATGCATGAGCCTTGTTTTTATTCATCAAAAAGCGGAGTCGAGAAATATCGCTCTGCCGTATCCGGAAGGATAGTCACAACCGTTTTTCCCTTACCGAGCTTTTCTGCCATTTTAAGAGCTGCCGCAACATTCGTGCCGCTCGATATGCCGCACATTATGCCCTCCTTTGACGCGAGGTCCTTTGCAGTCTGTATGGCTTCCTCATCGGTTACGATGTAGATATCGTCGTATATGTTCTGGTTGAGTATATCAGGGATAATGCCGTCGCCTATGCCCATTTGCAGATGCGTACCGATGTTTCCTCCTGCAAGGATAGCCGCATTCTCGGGCTCTACCGCCCATATCAGCATATCCGGATACTGGGATTTCAGCGTCTCGCCGATGCCTGTGATAGTTCCGCCTGTTCCTATTCCGGAGCAGAAGCCGTCTATCTTGCCGGCAGTCTGTTCGAGTATCTCGAGAGCAGTGTGATACTTGTGAGCGTAGATGTTGTTGACGTTTGCAAACTGCTGAGGCACGAATACGTTCTCGTCCTCCTCAGCCATTCTCAGAGCCGTGTCAAGGCATTCCTGAATGCATCTGCCAATGTCGCCGTCGTCGTGGATAAGTATCACCTCAGCGCCGTAGTGCTTGACGAGCTTGCGGCGTTCCTCGCTGACCGAATCCGGCATGATTATGACCGTCTTGTAGCCGCGGACAGCTCCCACAAGCGCAAGACCTATGCCCTGATTGCCGCTTGTCGGCTCGACGATGATAGTATCCTTGTTTATTCTGCCCTCCATTTCAGCATGGAGTATCATATTGTAAGCAGTGCGGGTCTTGATAGAGCCGCCCACGTTCAGACCTTCAAACTTGACGAGGACCTCCGCGTTTTCCGGTTTATTCATGCGGTTGAGCCTGATAATAGGCGTATGCCCCATTGCTTCGATTATATTATCGTATACCATTGATGATTCTCCTTAAAACATAGTATACTTATTATATAACAAAAACCTTGAAAATGCAAGCGCTTTATAAGAAAAAACTATAGCTGTGTATGCACACAGCTATTCGTCTTATGCATTATTTATCCTTTTCTTCGTACGGTTTATCCCAAGAGCCTATCTCTATAAGATTGCCCTCAGGGTCTGCAATATAGCAGGTCCTCTGTCCCCACGGCTCAAGCTCGGGCTCAAGAACAGGTACAGCTCCGTTTTCAACTGCCTTTCTGAATGCGGCATCGACCTCGTCAAAGGTATCAACATAAAGAGCTATCTCGGAATGTCCGTTCAGACCCTTGATATATTCATATCTGCGGTTCGTCATCTTCTCGAAGTCTTTTCTGCCGTAAAGCAGGAACAGCGTGCCGTCCTTCACAAGATAAACATTCGATGTATCCTCGGATTCTTTTATCTCGAATCCGAGCACGTCCCTGTAAAAGCGTATCATTTTCGGCATATCATCAACAAGCAAGCCAAAACCGTCTAATCTCATTTTTTACCTCCTCTGAAACCGGTAATGTCCTTTATGACCTCTCCGGCGATGATAAGTCCCGCAACAGAGGGGACAAACGCATTCGAGCCCGGAATGCTCCGGCGCATACCCTTGTCCTCGCCGGTATCGCCTACAGGCGTGAGCGCCTCCTCCTTCGAGTAGACCACCTTCAGCTTCTTCACTCCGCGCTTTTTCATCTCGCGGCGCATGACCCTCGCAAGCGGACAGACTGACGTATCATATAT
>DEDQ01000013.1:1582-7062 GCA_002350065.1 Ruminococcus flavefaciens | reverse complement strand
ATAGCGTCTACGACGTAGTCATACTGCGTGAAATCAAACTCGTCCGCAGTATCCGGCATGAAAAACGTCCGGTAAGTCCTCACCTCGCAGTCGGGAGAGATGTCCTTTATCCGTTCAGCAGCAACGTCGACCTTGTACTCCCCCACCGTGCTGAGCAGAGCCACAATTTGCCTGTTTATATTCGTGAGCGAGACCGCATCGTTGTCAATGAGGTCGAGAGCTCCTATCCCCGAACGCGCAAGAGCTTCAACAGCGTGACCGCCTACTCCGCCTATGCCGAATACAGCAACTCTCGCGCCGGCAAGACGCTCCATGCCCTCTTTTCCGAATAGCAGCTCTGTACGTGAAAACTGTGAAATCATGGTCTCCTCCTAAAACAGCAAAGGCTTCAGCATTAGCCGAAGCCTTGGATATTATTTCTGAAAATGCGGAACCCGCTTTATAACGAGCTCATATACTGCAACCGATACTGCCGCGCCGAGCGCTCCCTGAACGATATTTCCCGGAAGTCCGAGGAATGCGACGGACGCTGAATGATACATAAACGCCTCGAATACGGTATATCCCGCTGCCATTACGACCTCAGCGCTGACTGCTGCTGCTATCCTCGAAGGAAGCGAGCTGAACTTCGCGTTGACGGTCTTGAAAACGTAAAACGATACAACTGCCATCGCAGCCTTGATTATAAGCGTCGCCGGAGCGTATACAACGTATCCGCTGAATATATCTGCCGCCGCAGAGCCTATGCCTGCCGCCGCAGCTCCGAATACAGGTCCGAGCACCCATGCAGCGATGTTGACGATACTGTCACCGAGGTTTACATAGCCCTTTGTCGGAGTAGGTATCTGTATGAGCATTGTCGCAACCGCAGTCAAAGCCGCGAACAGCGCCGCAAGTGTCAATAGCCTGAGATTAGCTCTCTTTTCTTTCATATAAATCCCTCCATAGTTCTTCAGATAGTATTATACCACTGATATACAGAAAAAGCAAGTGATTCTGCTAATTTGTATCCCTACCTTTCCTGTATGCTTATGGTATCACTTTTCGCCTGCAATGTCAATACTATCGACTATACATATATTCTATCGGAAGTTATAAAAAACAGACCACTCTCCGCCGGAGAAATGGTCTGTATATTTTCATTCGCCGTATTCGGCTATATATGGGAGATTCCTGTAGTATTCGCCGTAGTCGAGACCGTATCCGATAACAAACAGGTCCGGGATAGTGAACAGCGTATAGTCGGGATTAAACGGAACTATGCGGCGCTCGGGCTTGTCGAGCAGTGTTACAACGTGCAGCGAAAGAGGAGCCCTCTCCCTGAGCAGCTTCACAACGTCGCTGAGCGTTCTTCCGGTGTCGATGATATCCTCGGCTATAACAACGTGACAGCCGGAAATATCACGGTCGAGGTCCATAGTTATCTTGACTACGCCGGACGACTGTGTGCTCTCGTAGTAGCTTTTCGCCTGCATGAAGCCTATCTCGCACGGCACTGAAACGGCTCTTGCGAGGTCTGCAATGAAGATGAACGAGCCCTTGAGTATACTCACGAGCAGAACAGGTCTGCCGTCGTAGAGGCTGTCGATATACTTTCCTGCTTCGGCTATTTTCTGCTGTATCTCCTCAGCGGTGATGATGACCTTCTTTATGCCGCGCTCATATTCGGCTGATGTGGCAAATTCCATAATCTCAGCCTCCGCTCAGTCCTTCGGGAGCTCGAGCGGACGCTTTGTAACGCCTGCGGCAACTCCCTGAGTATTCGTTCCTACGTGGCTCGCGATACTGCACGCGAGAGGACGATATGTAACCTTATATCCCGGAAACTCTGCCTTTATCATGCCTACCCAGCGGTCGACCTGCTCCTGAGTCTCCATAGTGCCGGAAGCGCCGATACTGAGGTGCTCCTTCGGGATGTCCTTGTATTTGCTCTCGAGGTCTTTATGTATCGCCTCGAACATCTTCTTCTCGGCATTGTCCATTCCGCGTACCTTCGCATATGCGTTGAGCTTGCCTCCCTGGATTTTAAGAACAGGTTTGAGGTTGAGTACAGTGGCGATAGCCGCTCCTGCCTTGGTGATGCGTCCTGTCTTGATTATGCGCTTGAGGCTGTGGAGAGTTATATATATGTCGTTCTGGTAGGTATTTTCCTCGAGATACTCCTTTATCTCCTGTCCCGTCATGCCGTTTTCAGCCATATACTGCGCATCGTACACGGAATCGAGAAGAGTTATCGAGATACGGTGATTATCAACAACTATCACCTTGCCGTCATAATCAGCAGAGAGAGCCGTCGCAGTCGCGCATGAGCCGCTCAGTCCGCTTGTCATGGGGATATATACAAGCTCGTCATAACCGGCGGCAAAGATATCGTTCCACATCTTGGTGAGGTCACCGGGCGAGGGCTGTGACGAAACGATGTCCTTGTCCTCGTTGAGAGCCTTATACAGAGCCGCATGGTCGAGCGTGAGCTCCTCCATGAAGTCCATTCCGTCGATAATAACAGGCATCGGCAGGACGAAGATGCCGTGCTCTTTGCCCTCTTCAAGAGTGATACCGCTGTTGGTATCGGTCATTATGGCAGTTTTCATTGTACTTTCGTTCCTTCCGTTATTGTCGGTAAATATAAGATAATTATATCACCGCTGATATTTTTTGTCAATAAACAAAGCAAATTGAATTTGACTTTTCACGCTTCGAGTGGTATAATTCTATTTAAGGCGTTCATGCACTTAATTATGGAGGGTGTTATATGAAAAGAGCATTTGCACTTATTATGGCGGCTGCTACTCTTGCAGCCTGCACTGCCGGCTGCGGTGATAAAGCCGAAAAAAGCGGAGCTGAAAGCTCTTCCGCGGTCTCGGAAGTGCCTGAGAGCGTGAACAAGGAGCTCAAAGAGGCAATAGAAGCCGATGCTGTACCAGTCCCCGACGGCGGCTGGACCGATGATGCCCTGCTTGCCGTTACCCTTGTCAACGGAAAAAAGCTCAGTATCCCGTTCACTCTCAGCGACCTCGGAGAAGGCTTCGGCGTTGAGACCTCAGGCGACAACTTCATGAAAAAAGAAAGCGGCGAAACGACAGCTTCCCTGACCTACTACGGCAGAATTTGCGGACTTCTCACAACTCCCGCAGATGCAACAGCCGATAATTTCGCTTCGCAGGAGTATTCAAAGCTGACTTTCTATAAAAAAGTTTCGGAAGCTGAAAAGTATCCCGAGGTCTACCCGATAAGCATGAACGGCGTTACTATCGGCACTAAATATGACGATATGAAGGCACGTCTCGGCTTCACTGCCGACGAATCCAGCGGCGACCCCAATACATCGGGCAAATCCTTCACTGTGACCGGTCTCACTGACAGCTATTATATCAGGATAATAGGCAAAGACGCTGAGATAAACCATATCACTATCGGTCCGAAAAATACGGATAAGAGCTGAAATGATGCCAAGTATTGCATTGTTCACTATTATATGATATAATGAATGAAAATGAAATTGATATCAACCGAAAGGAATCATAAAATATGGCAGACAAGAATGATAAGAACAAACGTCCATTCGAGATACCGCGTCCGGTATTCCCGAAAAGAGCCGTTATCACCGGCGGTATGCCCTACGGCAACAAGGAGCTCCACTTCGGTCATGTGGGAGGTATGTTCGTTTTCGCGGATACATACGCCCGCTTCATGCGTGACCGCATAGGCAAGGAAAACGTCATCTTCGTCGGCGGTACCGACTGCTACGGCTCCCCTATCGCTGAGGGCTGGCGCGTTAAGGTCAAGAACGGCGAATTCGAGGGCTCGCTCGAGGACTTCGTTCAGCGCAACCACGACAAACAGCAGAAAACTCTCGACGACTACGGCATCTCTCCCAACCTCTTCGCAGCCTCCGGACTCGGACGCTCCAAGGAGATACACGCCGAGGTCACAGACTGGTTCATCAGCTCGCTCCACAAAAAGGGACAGCTTAATCAGATAACTACTATGCAGTTCTTCGACGAGAAGGCAGGCTGCTTCCTCAACGGCAGACAGGTCATCGGAAAATGTCCCGTTGAAGGCTGTACCTCTGAAAAAGGCTACGCTGACGAGTGCGACCTCGGACATCAGTATATGCCCGAGAACCTCATAAATCCCGTCAGCACCCTCACAGGCGAGACTCCTACAATGAAGCCGGTAACAAACTGGTATTTCAAGCTCCGCGACTATGAGCAGCTCATGAAGGACTGGGTAGAAGAGCTCAGAAAGCGCAAAGATATCCGTCCCGTCGTGTGGAAGACTATCGACGAATTCTTAAAGCCGCCGGTTATCTATATCAAGCGCGAATTCGAGGAGAAATATTTCTCGCTCAAGGATTCAATGCCCGCACATGAATACCTCGAAGAGCCAAAAAAGCCTTCGTTCACGATACAGTTCGAGAAGCTCGCCGACTGCGACGAAGCCTGCCGAATCCTCACAAATAACGGTATCCGCTACAGAACAGGCAAAACTCTCGTTCCCTTCCGTCTCACCGGAAACATCGAGTGGGGAGTTCCCGCTCCTGTTATGGACGGCGTTGAGGGTCTGACTGTCTGGGTATGGCCTGAGTCTCTCTGGGCGCCTATCTCGTTCACTCAGACCTACCTCGAAAATGAGGGCAGGAGCCGTGACGAGTGGAAAGACTACTGGTGCAGCAAGGATTCTACCGTTTACCAGTTCATCGGTCAGGATAATATCTACTTCTACGGCATTGCCGAGCCCGCTATGTGGATGGCTCAGCAGGCTTCCGAAACCAAGACCGCTGACGTCCCCGACGGAGAGCTCCAGCTCCCGGTTATCGTGGCAAATCACCACATTCTCTTCCTCGACAAAAAGGCTTCAAGCTCCGGAGCCGTAAAGCCTCCTATGGCTGACGACCTCCTCAACTACTACACTCCCGAGCAGCTCCGTATGCACTGGCTCGGTCTCGGACTCGGTCAGCGCTCAGTAAGCTTCATGCCTAAGCCGTTCAATCCCGACGCTAAGCCTGATGACGCCGATCCTGTTGTAAAGGACGGTCTGCTCCTCTCAAACGTATACAACCGCATGATACGTACTGCTTTCTACACAACTCAGAAAGAGTTCGACGGCATCATGCCCTCACTTGCCCCCGAGGAGAAATTCAAAGAAGAAGCTAAAAAGGCTGTCCTCGAATATGAGAGACATATGTCCAAATTCGCGTTCCACCAGTGTACTTACGTCCTCGACAGCTATATCCGCAACGGCAGCAAGTACATGGCAAAGGCTGTAAACGGCGAAAATATCAGCAAGGAAGACCTCGCACAGGCTCTTGCGAACCTCTTCTATATGATACGTATCGCAGGAGTTCTCCTCCACCCGATGGCTCCTTTCGGAACAGAAAAGCTCCGCGAGTATTTACAGGTTGATGAGCGTATATGGTCGTGGGAGACTATCCTCGAGCCCCTCACCTTCTTCACAGGCGAAAACCACAAGCTCAAATT
>DEDQ01000013.1:0-1519 GCA_002350065.1 Ruminococcus flavefaciens | reverse complement strand
CAGCGAAGAATAACCCGAAGCCGGAGAATAAGCGAAAAAGCCATAAAGAAGTTTTGACTTCTTTATGGCTTTTTCTAAATTAATAATGAAGAGTGAAGAAATAATAATTATTGTATCCGCTTTGCGGATAAATTTTAAATTTATCGCCGCAAGGCGATACTCACTATTCATTTTTCTTTCTTCTTTATTCAATATCACGTCCTCGCTTATCTTCTTTTTTTATGTGTGCTCCACCATTAAACTGACCGTTTTTAATGTATCTGCGCTGTTTTGCCTGTCAGGGTATTGACAAACCGGAGCTTTTGTAGTAAAATATATTTATATGTATTTCAAGCACTTGCTAATACGAAAATTATGTAAAGGCGGTAATCACACTAATGGGTTTATTTAAAAGCATTTTCGGCGCTAACGCGTACTCTACAAGAGAATTAAAGCGTATCGAGCCAATTAAGAATAAAGTCCTCGGTCTCGACGAGGAGTATACAAAGCTCTCTGATGCAGAGCTTAAGGCTAAAACTCAGGAATTCAAGGACAGACTCGAATCCGGTGAGACTCTCGACGATATCCTCCCCGAGGCTCTCGCTACTGTAAGAGAAGCTGCCTGGCGTGTTCTCGAGAAGAAGCCCTACCCCGTCCAGATAATCGGTGCTATCGTTCTCCACCAGGGACGTATCGCTGAAATGAAGACCGGTGAAGGTAAAACTCTCGTTGCGTGTGTCGCTTCATACCTCAATGCACTCTCAGGCAAGGGCGTTCACGTTGTTACCGTTAACGACTACCTCGCAAAGACTCAGGCTGAGGAAATGGGTAAGGTACTCCGCTGGCTCGGACTTACAGTCGGCTGTATCCTCCACGGTCTCACAAACGACCAGAGACGCGAGGCTTACCTCTGCGACGTTACATATGCTACAAATAACGAGCTCGGATTCGATTACCTCCGCGACAACATGGTTACCCACAAGGAGGAGCGCGTTCAGCGCGAGCCTAACTTCGCTATCGTCGATGAGGTCGACTCTATCCTCATAGATGAGGCTCGTACTCCTCTTATCATTTCCGGACGCGGCGACAAGTCTACAGAGCTTTACTCTATCGCTGACCGCTTTGCGAAAATGCTTACTCCTACAACCGTTGTCGAAATGGACGACAAGGCTGATCAGGACGCTATCAGCGAAACTGCTGACTACATCATCGACGAAAAGGCTAAAACTGCTACTATCACCCAGCGCGGTGTAAAGAAGGCAGAGCAGGCTTTCCGCATCGACAACCTCATGGATCCTGAGAATATGACTCTTCTTCACCACATCAATCAGGCTATCAAGGCTAACGGCGTTATGCGCAACGACATCGACTACGTTGTCAAGGACGGCGAGATCATCATCGTTGACGAGTTCACCGGACGTCTCATGATGGGACGCCGCTTCAATGACGGTCTGCATCAGGCTATCGAGGCTAAGGAGGGCGTTAAGATCAAGAGCGAGTCCAAGACCCTCGCTACTATCACCTTCCAGAACTTCTTCCG
>DEDQ01000007.1 GCA_002350065.1 Ruminococcus flavefaciens | reverse complement strand
AGGTACTCAATTTCCTTGTTGAATGCGTTGACGCTGTAGGCGTCGGTCATAGTTATGTCGCCGAGCGAGAAGTCGCGGATGCTGTCGTCAGCAGCTTGTGCAGGTATCCCGCGGAGAGGTGCGGAGATAGTAAGCATCATTGCGGACATTCCCACAGCCGCAATGCGTTTGACATAGCCTGTTTTCATCTGATTATCCTCCTTATTTCTGTTAGTACAGATTTATAATTGTAATTATATTATATACTTCACAGAAAGTTTACACAACCCAAATTGTGACGAAAAGGTTCAAAAAACGAATATTGTGTGTACAAAAAGTTGCTCACGTATTTGTCTGGTATGTACAAATCGACGATTAAATGATGCTGTGTGCAGACTGATAAATTGCCGGAATAAACAAAAAGACCGCATTCCTTTTGAAATGCGGTCGGTGTTTTATTTGAGGAATCCGTTGATTATCTGTTCTTCGGCTTCGGATTCGGTAAGTCCGAGGGTCATGAGCTTTATGAGCTGGTCGCCGGCAATTTTGCCGATAGCCGCCTCGTGAACGAGTGCCGCGTCGATGCTGTTGGCTTCGAGCGAGGGGACTGCAAGAATGCGTCCGCTGTCCATGATAATGGAATCGCACTCGGTATGTCCTGAGCAGGCGGCATTTCCGATAATGCAGGCGTCGAACTTCTGGTAGGATGTTCCTCTTGCGACTGAGCGCGAAACTACGTCGGCGCTGGAGCCCTCCTCGTTGAGGCTGACCTTGTAAACGCTGAGCGCGTGCTGTTCGCCGTGGGTCATGAGTCTCTCGCGGACAACGAGCTTAGCGTCCTTTTTGAGCTCGGCAATGGTCGTTCTCTCGGTGGAATCGACTCCCTTTATCTGAGCCATTTCCATTTCCATAGTGCTTCCCTCGTCCATGTAGACCTCTGTTACGGGGTCGAGGATACGCTTGCCGCTTCCGTCGCCGGAGCCGTAATGCTTCTCAACGTAGCGTATCTTTGCGTTTTTGCCGACGAAGAAGCGGTGGATACCGTTGTGCTGCGAGTCCTGATTGCCGCAGTTGTCGATACCGCAGCCCGCAACTATGAGAACATCGCAGTCATCGCCGATGAAGAAGTCGTTGTAGACGGTCTCCTTGATGCCGCTTTCGCTTACGATAACGGGGATATGCACGCTTTCGTTCTTGGTGCCTTCCTTTATGCGTATATCAATACCGTTGCCCTCGGGCTTGGTCTGAATGTCGATATTTGCTGTGGTATTCCTGCCTATCGACTGTCCGTTTGCGCGGAGATTATATGCTCCCTCGGGGATATCGTGGAGGTCAGCGACCTCCTGAAGGAGCTGTTTCTGAACTGCGTCTATTTTCATGCTCCAATCCTCCTTATTCTTCTATCTTAGCGCATACGCCGGCAGCGTACTGAGTTCCGACTATTTCGGGGAGTATCTCATCCTTGCTGCCCTGCTTGACGATATTTCCGTCTGCGAGAACGATTATCTCGTCGGCGATGTTGAGGATACGCTCCTGATGAGAGATGACGAGGATGGTTCTCTTTTTGTCGCTGCTGCGCATTTTCTCGAAAATGCGGATAAGGTTGTTGAAGCTCCAGAGGTCGATTCCGGCTTCGGGCTCGTCGAATACAGCGAGTTTGACGTCGCGGGCGAGGATAGTGGCAATCTCGATGCGTTTGAGCTCGCCGCCCGAGAGTGAGGCGTTCACCTCGCGGTCGATGTACTCCTTGGCGCAGAGACCCACCTCCGAGAGGTAGTCGCAGGCTTCGGAAACGGAAAGAGCGTTGCCCGATGCGATGCGGAGCAGGTCGAGGACGGTCAGACCCTTGAAGCGTACAGGCTGCTGGAAAGCGAAGCCGATACCCATGCGGGCGCGGTCGGTTATGGACATATCTGTGATGTCTGTGCCGTCGAATATGATATTTCCGCCTGTGAGAGGCTGTATTCCGGCGATGAGCTTAGCAAGCGTGGATTTTCCGCCGCCGTTCGGACCGGTTATGACCACGAATCTGTTATCGGGGATAGTGAGTGAGACATTGCGAATGATCTCAGTTTTTCCGCCTTCGTCTTCAGCGCTGAAAGAAATGTTCCTGAGTTCAAGCATAATGGCAGCTCCTTTCATTGTTTGACAATATTGTAACATATATCACAGAAAAAATATGTTGCAAATGCAACATTTTTCTTATCTTTTCAGCATAAAAAACGCTGAAAAACAGTTCTTATCGGTTAACCTATATATTATACCATAATCAGGAAAAATATACAAGCAATTGTTTGCTTATGATAACAGATAATAAGTAAAAACTATAGCCCGCGGGATATCCACGGGCTGTAGCTATATGTTTTACTTGGTTATCTCAGGGAGCTTGGTGATGAGTCCTGAATCGAGCTTCTGTATTGCCAGTGCGTCCGAGCCGGTGATTCCGTCGCCGGGGTTGCAGCAGTCGGCATTGAGCTTGCCGTCGTCTGTGAGCTGGTACTTGTCCTTGTTTCCGATAAACTGGAGGATAGCAACAGCGTCCGCAACAGTTACATCGCCGTCATCGTTGGCGTCACCGATGAGCTTGGGCTCGTCGGGCTCGTCGTTACTCTCCGCGATGTTGTCGAAGTCGAGCCAGAGCTGAACGTACTTGTTGTCGGGAGCGTAAGCAGGTGAGCTTGTATTCTGCGAAGCGAGCTCGTCGGCTGTAAGAGCCTTGCTGTAAACTCTGAACTCGTAGAAGTCTATTGAAGAGCCGCGGTTGGTCTCTGGGCACTTTCCAAGAGTGAGATTGTAGCCCGAGGTAGTAACTCCGCCGGTAGTTCCTGTAGCCTTTTCAGCCATCATCTTGCCGTCGCAGTAGATACGTATCATGTTCTGCTCGGCGTCGTAGATTCCGGCTATCTGGTGCATTTTGCCTATCCAGCCGGAGGAGGCGTCAGTCGAGCGCTCGCACGATACAGAGCGCCATTCGCCGCCTGCGTGTATGAAGAAGTAGAGCGTGTTCTTTTCAGTTCTGAGACCGAATGCGTGGTCGCCCTTGCTTGCTATCATGTTGAACTCGGGGTCGCCGGTAGGAACGATGTTAGCTTCAACAGTGAAGGAATTATTGCCGCTGAGGGTCTTGTCGATAGCTGAGCTTGAGGGAACGGATACATTGCCGGATACGCAGTTTCCGTCTGATGTGGACTTGAGTGAAGCGCTGGCAGTTACGGGAACTGTGAGGTCGTTCTGGCTCTTGTCCTTTATCGATGTTCCGTCAGAGCGGAGCTTTGCGAGGTCGTCGGATATCTGCTGACCGGTCTTGCTGCCGTCTACAGGCATGATAGTGTAGCTCCAGCTATATTTTCTGTTGGATGGCAGACGGTACTGCTGAAGTGTTGACTGACCGCAGGTAGCCGAGCCTGTACCCATTGAGCCGTAGTTTACGCTGAGGTATGTCTCAGCCTTGGGACTGAGCTTGTAAGGGTGGTCAGCCTTCTGGAGGTCCTGAGGTGTGAAGTGGAGAGCGCTCATCTCGAATCCGCCGTCGGAGGAGATAAGGAGTGAATTCTTGTAATTGTCGTTCTTTACGGATACCCACTTTACGTCCTGCATGGTTCCGCAGTCGTCAGCCTTGAGGTAGGGGTAGAACATATGGGAAACTGTATCGCTCCAAACGCCCATTCTGCCGTTTGTTTTTCTGTCGTTGAAGGTCTCTACGGGACCGTCGCCGTACCATGTTACCTGCTCTGAGCCTTCGGGAAGCTTGAGCATCGAGCCGACTCTGATGAGGTTTCCGAGTCCGGACTGTGTCGGGTCGAAGTCCATATCGACCTTGACCTTGCCGTCGCAAGAGATAGTATATGTGATATCTATCTTGGATTTAACGTTCGGGAGGCTTATATGCGAAACGATTATCTTGCTACCGTTAGGACCGTCAGAGATGTCGATGCTGTCAGCCTTGGCACCGTTCATAGCGTTCTGCCATGTGCCGTCGAAGCTTCCTTTTGCGCCCCAGCCGGTATCGTTTTCAACGTTGCCGCGCCAGAAGTTTGGAGCAGGTCCGTTGGATATGAGCTCCTCGCCCTCGTATGTGTATTTGAGCATAAGTCCGCTGGATTTGTCTATTCCGAGGTTGAAATTAGTGCCATATGTTGCGACATACATCGATGTTGCGTCAACTACAGTTACCTCGCCCTCAGCAGTTTCGTTCCTTACCGAGCGTCCGGTCGTCTGGAGCGGAATCTGCGCGTATGAGAGCTCTGTTCCCTCGGGTACCATTTCAGTGCCTTCCTTGGCAAGAACTGAGAGGTTGAGGAAGAACTCATCGCCTGCGAGACACTTTGAAGGTATCTTGAACGGGACTGATATTGTCGATTTGCTCTGCGGAGGTGCAGATGCGTCCTCAACTATGCCGCTGTCAACAGCTACGCCGTTCTTGATGAGCTCCCATTTGAGGGTGAAATCGCTCAGGTCGCGGAAGTTGTTCTCGTTGTATACGGATACCTTGTGGTCTGCGAGCTGTGAGGAATCAGCCGAGAACCAGAAGTTCTGATACTGGAACTTGACCTCAGCAACTTCTGGCTGTTCGGTTCTGTCAGGACTGATAAGACCGTTTTCGCAGAAGCTGTTATCGTTCGGCCAGTCGCCCCAGTCGCCGCCGTAGCCGTAGAACTTGCCCTTTGCTTCTTCGCTGTAGAGGTTGGTACGTGCATAAGGCTGTGAATAGTAGTCCCAACCGCCGCCGACCTTGCTGAGCGGAACAGCTCTTGACTGGTCTACCCAGTCCCAGATGAAGCCGCCGAGCATATTGTCTGAGCTTCTGATAACGTCCCAGTACTCCTTGAGAGCGCCGACGGAGTTACCCATAGCGTGGTCGTATTCACACATTACGTAAGGCATTCTGCCTTTACCGGCATTGTTGCGGATACCGTCAGAACCCGGATACATCTGACTGTTCATATCAGTACCCATAGCACTTCCCTGACCTTCACTGTGTACAGGACGGGTAGGGTCGTTCTTCTTGAAGTACCATATCATATCGCGGAACAGACCGCCTGATGCGTTTGCGTCACCGGTATATCCCATTTCGTTTCCGATAGACCATGCGATAATTGACGGATTATTTTTGAGACGCTTGTAAGCGGTCTCGGTCCTGTCGAGTCCGAGGTTGTAGAAGAGCGCTCTTGTGCTGTCGTTCTTGTTATCCTGAAGGGCGTGACACTCCATATTCGTCTCGCCCATAACGTACATACCGTACTTGTTGCAGAGCCAGTAGAGGTACGAATCGTTGCTGTAGTGGGAGGTTCTGATAGCGTTAACATTATTCTTCTGCATGAGACGGATATCTTCCTCAATAGTCTCCTGCGGAACAGCCTTGCCGTAGAATGGGTCGGTATCGTGGCGGTTAACACCTTTGAGAAGGAGACGCTTGCCGTTGATAGTAATAGGCTGCCAGCTCTTTGTGGTAACACGGTATGAGCCGTCAACTTCAGCACGGGTGAAGTTGATTTCGCGGAAACCGAGCTGCGAGGAAACAATTTCCTGAGCGTTGCCCTTGTCATCTTTGAGAGTGAGCACGAGGGCGTAGATGTTAGGAGTTTCGGCTGACCAAAGCTTCGGCGACTTGACGTCAGCCTTGAGGTCTACGGTCTGCTTGCTGTTAGCCTGTAAGCCGGAAATATCAGTTGAAACGCCGCTGAGGATATTGTTTCCGTCCTCGTCGTAGGCGTCAGCCTGCAAAGTCCAGCCGCTTCTGCCGTTGCCAGTCATGTTGGAGATGTCGGCGCTTATCTGGAGCTGAGCGTTCGTGTACGAATTATCGAGGTCAGTGCGGACAGTGTAGTCGCTTATCTGCACGGAAGGCGTACTTACGAGGAAAACATCACGGAAGATACCGCCGTCGTAGATCATATCCTGATCCTCGAACCATGTGCCGTCGCAGAACTTGTGTACCTCTACCGCGAGGATATTCTCGCCGTCCTTGAGGTAATCGGTGACGTCGAAGCGGTGGGGGCTGAAGGTGTCCTCGCTGTAGCCGACCTCCTTGCCGTTGATGTATACATAGTAAGCGGATTCAACACCGTCGAACTGGATATAAACGCGGCGGCTGCCGTCCTGCATGGACTTGTCGAGGGTGAACTTTTTGCGGTATAGACCGACAGGGTTGTAGTTAGTCGGAGCATTCGGAGCAGGGACATAGCTGTCGTACTTGTCCTGCCACGGTTCGGGAACATTTCTGTAGATAGAGAAATCGAAGCCCTGAGCCGTCCAGCTCTTGGGGAGCTGAACGGTCTTCCAGCCGTCATTCGGCTGACCCTGATAATTTGCGTTCATAAATCCGCCCCAGCGGAACGGAGCTGCCTTGTCCTCGTTCTGAACGACTGTGAGCTCCCAGTCCTCATTCTGACCTGTGAGCATCTGTAAATAGTCAGATCTTTCACGCGAGTTGTAGTCCCATACTGAATTTGTCGCAGCATCGGTGTCCTGATAGGGGACAGCGTTGCATGAAGCGGGAGTACGGTTTACTGCAAAAACCTTTTCAGCACCGTCCTTACCTGTCCATTCCTTGTGGGTAAAGGTAACGGCTGCATCTGTGGTCTTCGGAATAACAGCACTGCTTACAGGAAGAACTGCGAGAACTCCTGACAGTGCGAGTGAAAGCACTTTTTTCATGGCTGATTACCTCCTGATATAATAATATAAAGCTTAGAATGTCTTTATCTTGCCGAGCAGGAAATCAGCGAGGAGCTGAATATCCTCTTCGTCTATCGAGCCGTCGCTGTTGATGTCGGCAGCGTCGAAATTCTCGGCGTCGCCCTCGATAACAGACTGTCTCATGAATACGAGGTCGAAGGTATCAACGACGCCGTCAGAGTTGAGGTCGCCCTTGATAACGTCTGAATCCGACTGCGGGAGGTTGAGTCTCCACCAGTTCACGTTGAAGAGGTAGCTGTCGCCGCCCTTGAATACGAAGTAGACGTCGTTTTTGCCTGTGACCTTGCTAATCTTGCAGTTCATGGTCTTCCATGTCTGCCAGCCGCCGGTGCTTCCGACTTCCATTTCACCTATTTTCTTGCCGTCAACGCTTCCGAGTCTTACCTCGATGGAGCCGCCGCCGCTGTTAGAGCCGATGCGGAAGTCGATGGACTCAGCTTCGCCGTTTTTGAAGTCGATGTCCTTGAAGCCGATGTAGTCACCGTTTTCGATGTAAGCAACGTCTCTGCCGCCCTCGCTGCAGCTCTCGAGGTCGATGCCGCTCTGATAGCTGAAGCTCTCAGCCTCGATGACGTTGTCGTCAGATGAGCCGGTACCGCTGAGGCGGAGGATATGGTCAGACTTGGAAACGTTTCCGCTCTTGTCAACGACGTAGATGCGGTATTCGCCCTCTTCTGCGGGAGTTCTTATAGAGGTAGCATTTGCGGCAGCCTTTGTCATATTAGCGCCTGTTTTGAAGGAAGTAGTTCCGTCGGGAGCTATCCATACAGTGCCGTCGCCCTTTCTTATCGGGAGCTTGCTGCTGCACGTTGTAGCGCAGCTTGCAGGGAATACGAAGTTTGCAGCAGATGTTACATAGCGCGGAACGAGTGAACGGTAATCGTCAGAAACACCTGAATTTAGGCAGTATGTGTACTGTTTGAAAGGCCATACGTTATCGGATACGACTATAGGAGTGTCGATATCTGATGAGGGAGGATTCTTACCCATTTTATTTACAGTAGCGTATGTACGCTTGATGGTGAGGTCGTGCTTCTGACCGTAATCCTCGCAGTTTATGGTATATGTTACGTT
>DEDQ01000068.1:13190-16042 GCA_002350065.1 Ruminococcus flavefaciens | reverse complement strand
AAGCTCCTTTTTGACCTCGGAGTAATCCTTGCCGGTGAGCTTTGTCAAAGTCCGGACAACGCAGCTCCGGCTCTCATCGGTGGGAGTGTAGACCTCGAATCCGAGCCAGCTCTCAGCGTTCATCGCGCTGACGATGCTGTTGTATACCTCGTCGATATCGTGCTCAGCGCCTTTGAAATCGAACCATGTATCAATTCCGTCACTCGGCTTGCGTGGGATAATATGTATATGGAAATGCGGCACGGACTGTCCCGAGCCCTCACCGCTCGCGTTAAGGAGGTTAACGCCGGAATATCCGCATTTTTCCACAAGCGCATCCGAGACTCTTTTCACGGAGCGCATAAGCTGTGCGAGAGTTTCCTCATCGCAGTCGAGAATGCTTTCGCAGTGCTTTTTCGGCACGACGAGCATATGCCCGTCAACGTCGCCGGCAGTATCCATGAAAGCGAGGGTAAAGTCGTCCTCATAGACCTTGCGGGTGGAGATAGCTCCGTTTATAATGCCGCAGAAAATACAGTCCATAGTATCCTCCTTTTAACTGTGACCTCAGTCGAGAGGCTCATAGTTGAAGCGAATGTTCATGTCAACGTCTCCGCCGATACCGGGGATACGTCCATAGGCGCTTGCCTGCCAGAGAGCGAAATCGCCCTCGTAGTCGGTCTCATCGGTGTAGTGAGCGAGCCATACGGGGTGGTCGCCATAGTTCTTCCACACGGTCTCGAGGAAGTTCTTGCTGCTGTAGAGCATTGCGCTGTAGCCGGACTTCCCTACCTCGTCAGCGAACGCCTCGAAAACGCTGTTGAGGTCGTGAAGATTCATGCCGTACTCCTGAAAGGTCGCCCATTCCTCCCAGTCGAAGGCAATGGGATAATCGAGCTTTCTGCCGTCGAGCTGTTCAACTATCCAGCGGGCACGCTCGCGTGCGCCCTCCTCGGTGTTGTCGGCGGTGTAGAAGTAGACTCCAACATCGAGCCCTGCCGCAGTCGCGTTTGCCATATTCTGCTTGTAGTAGTCGTCCATGACAACATCGCTGCCGTAGTAGTAGCCCATTCGCATGAGCACGAACTCGCAGCCCGCATCGCGCACTGCTTCAAAGTCGACGTCCGACTGCCACACTGAAACATCGATGCCGAAGCTGACGTCGTCGTAGAAGTCGTAATAGTCCATGAAATCGGCAAAATCAACGCGGTCGTTGTTATCCTCGGGCTTAGGTATCTCGTTCACGACGAGGACAGTCATGTCCCAGTTCGTCTCGTTGCCCGAGCTGTCGCTCACGGTCACGGAAATGGGATAGCTTCCCACCTCGGAGGTGTCCACCTCGCCGGAATAGACAGCCTGAGGGTGGCGGTCGTAGTTATCGGCATAGCCGATGATATTATCGACGTCGAAAGCCTCGCCGACCCTGACGTAGGGATTCCAGCCGCCGTTGAGCTTCAGCGGCGGAGTAGTATCCTCGACGATGTATTTCAAGTCGGTCTCGTAGAGCACTCCCTCGTAGGTGAAAGCCACCTTGACCGACTTGGCGCCGGTCTCGGAGGTATCAGCGAGCATATCTGGGTCACGGAGCTCGACATTTTTCTCGTTTATGAGCTTGGAAAGAGGCATATCCTCGTAGACCTCGACGGTCTCGAGGGGCTTGAGCACGGCTCCGTCCGGGAGGTCAGATATAGGAGCGGGCTCGGTGGCGGTGGTGACCGGGGAGGTCTTTTCAGCCGCAGGAGCAGAAGTTGAAGCTGCCGTTGAAGAAGCTGCCGTAGTCTCGGGCTTTGAGCTTTCCGCAGGAGCCTCGCTCTTTCCGCAGGAAGCAAGAGTGAATGCTGATAAGAGCAGTATTGCGTACAGATTTTTTTTCATAGTATCTCCGTTAGTTGTTTTTTCCGATAAGCCGCTGAGTCATGACTCTGCGGCATTTTATTTCGAGCTCGTCATTGAGCTTGGGAAGTTCGGTATGTGAGCCGTTTCTGCGGTCGAGGCAGTAGCCGATGATATAGTCGGATACCTCGGGATTCTTTGCAAGACAGGGACCGTGCATATACGTTGCGATGACGTTTTTCTCGAAATAGCCCTCGTGTGGGCTCTTCGAGCAGTTACCGTTGCCGCAGAGGACGTCTCCCAGCGGAGTTTTTACTCTCTGAGTCTGACCGCCGTGATTCTCGAATCCCACGATATCCACGGTCGAGCCGGTGAAGGTGGTGCGTATGACCACATTGCCGATACAGCGCTTTTTGCGGCTTGCGGGAGCGACAGTGAAGTAGTCGAAAAGTCCGAGTCCGGGGATATCATTTCCGTCGGCGTCGCGGTAGTATTTTCCCATGAGCTGATAACCTCCGCAAATCAGGAAGAGGAATGTTCCCTTCTCGTATGCGGACTTTATGCCGTCCCTGCATCTGAGCAGGTCGGCAGAGATGTGCTGCTGCTCGAGGTCAGCTCCGCCGCCGATGTAGATGAGGTCGTACGAGCCGAAGTCCGGAATGCCGGAATCGATCGAGTATTTGTCGATGATGCATTCTATGCCGCGCTTTTCGCAGCGGTATTTTATGATTTCCATGTTGCCGCCGTCGCCGTAGAGGTCGAGCATATCAGCGTACATATGAAGTATTCTTATCTCACTCATTGCTCTTTCCTCCATGCTTTGAAATGTATCTCTTCAGCGCCGAGCGTGTGGGCTGAACGGCAGTATAGTTGGCGATTACGAATTTGCGTCCGGGAGTTTTAGCAAGCTCCTCAACAGCCTCATCAAGGTCGGGGCGCACCACGATATTTGCGGGGTCATAGCCCGAACATTTTATCCTTACGGCGATGTCGTAGGCTCTCGTGCCGGAGGTCACAACGCGGGTAACGCGCTCGAAGAT
>DEDQ01000068.1:12232-12948 GCA_002350065.1 Ruminococcus flavefaciens | reverse complement strand
GCGACAGCGGTCATATTGTAGACGTTGTAGATGCTGTTGAGCTTTGGGGAATACTCATGTCCGCCGGCAGTGAATACCGGCTTTTCGAGGTCGATATTGCTGGCAGTGATATACGGCTCATAGCCGCCGAATCCGCACTTTTTGCAGATGAATCTGCCGATGTGGGAATACTGGTAGAAGTCGTATTCAAGTGGTTCGCCGCAGAAAGGACAGAATCTTCCCTCGGAAGCCTCGAATATCTTGTCCGTAGCGAAAGCGTATCTCTCGGCGCGGAAATATTTCACGTTCTTGTTATCCGGATTCGCTCTGCCGAGACGAGCCGTATTCGGGTCGTCGCCGTTGAGAATGAGGTTGCCCTCAAAGGTCTTGCAGAAGCCGTTTATCTTCTGGATAAGTGTCTCCATTTCGCCGTTGCGGTCGAGCTGGTCGCGGAAGAAATTGAGCACGACGAGGGTCTCGAGTTTAAGCTGTGAGTAAACAACGGGAACGTGGCTCTCGTCGGTCTCGAGAATGAGGTAGTCGGCATCTACCTTGCCTGAGCCGTCACAATAGCGCAGAAGCAGCGAGCATATGCCGGTATCGAGGTTATTGCCCTCCTTGTTGATGATTATCTTTTTTCCGCTCTGCTCGAATAGCTGAGCAATGCAGTTGGTAACGGAGGTCTTGCCGTTGGTGCCGGTGACCGCGATTATGGGGCAGTCTACCCTGAACATCTT
>DEDQ01000068.1:10462-12071 GCA_002350065.1 Ruminococcus flavefaciens | reverse complement strand
TCATATATCACTCCGTGAAGGTGATTCGTCCGTCGTCGCTGAACTCCACGAAGCCGCGCTTTTTAGCCTCACGTATGCCGAGGGACACCGATGTTTCTATCGCCGGAGTTACCCTCGTGAAGCCGAGCAGATGTGCGGTCTCCCTGATGAGGTCCTCACGCAGCATTGCTACCTGCTCCGACATTATGAGCTTTATGCCGGCGGCTATCTCCTCGGGAGCGATATCGTCTATCGCGCGTCTGTCCTCGGGAGCGCATTTCGCGCGGCAGATATCGTACTTAGCGGGGTCCTGCTCAGGCAGCCAGAGGAAATCGTTCTCCCCTGCCTTGGTGATGAGAGCTCCGCATTTTTCAATGGCTGAATCGGCTGTATTCTTGGTATTCGGCGTTGTGCGGGCAACTCCGAAGCAGGCAAAGAGCTTCTTCGTGAGAGCCGTTCTGCTTACCGGAGCCTCCGCCGCGAGGATATCATTGACGCACTTGACTATCTTAGCCTCGCCGGACTCGCCGAAGCTGTCGGACGTACCGTACTCACTGACCCTGAACGGAGCATACTCCGCACACCTGTCCGCAAGAGGGCTGACCTCCTCGGTCTCGAAGACGAGCTCCTGCCTGGGCTTGGGAGCCTCCTCCTGCTCGGGAGCGGGAGCCTTTCTGCGCTCGATGACCGCGGCTATCTCGTCCTCTATCTTTTTGAGCACCTTATCCCTGTTGTCGAGCCAGTCGAGGATATACACATTCATCGTATTCCAGCCAAGTCCGCGGAGGACTGAGGACTGCGAGATATGTCTGTCCTTGGCGGTGCCGTTGACGTAGTTGGACTTCGTGCCGCAGTTGATTCCGAGGATATACCTTGCCGGCTGTTCGGGGTCGGCGACAGCAACGTCAATCTTGAAATCGGAGCAGCCAACGCTGCAATCCGCACTATATCCGCGCTTTCTGAGCTCCTCCGCGAGGACGGCGGCAAAGCCGGAGCCGTTTCCGGCGGTGCTTCCCCTTACAGCAAGAGCGCTTCTGCCCTTAGCCGCAAATTCGAGGAATCCCTTGAGCCCCTCAACGCCGTCAGAGCGTGTACGTGAGAGGTCTATCATATCGGGCGTGATTACCGAGAATACTATCATCTTACACTTTGAACGCGATATCGCAACATTGAGTCTGCGCCAGCCGCCGTCCCTGTTGAGGGGACCGAAGTTCATGCTTACCCTGCCCTCCTTGTCGGGACCGTATCCCACGGAGAACATGATAACGTCGCGCTCATCGCCCTGAACGTTTTCGAGGTTCTTGATGATGATAGGCTCGTACTGCTCATTCGCCCACTGTTCAAGCTCCGGACGCGCTCTGTAGGCGTCCATGAGCATATCGTCTATGAGGTTCTGCTGAGGCTGGCTGAAGGTCACTACGCCGATGCTCTGTTTCCTGAGCTGAGGGTCCTCGAGACGGCGGGATATCTCCTCAACGATAGCCTGAGCCTCCGCCTTGTTGGTGCGAGTGGAGCTCTTGTCGTAGAAGCCCTCGACGTGTACCCAGCTGACCTCGGATATCTGGTCATCGGGCGACGGGAAGGTGAAGAGCTTGTTATCGTAATACTTGGCATTGCTGTAGGCGATGAG
>DEDQ01000068.1:4918-10403 GCA_002350065.1 Ruminococcus flavefaciens | reverse complement strand
GCGAGACAGTCGTCGAGCACGCTTTCGAGGTCTTCCTTTTCGTAGTTTTCCTCGTCAACCTGATTCGACGAGAAGAAGCTCGTAGGCGGGAGCTGCTTCGGGTCGCCGACTACTATGACGTTCTCGCCGCGGGCGATAGCTCCCACTGCCTCGCAGGTCGGGAGCTGTGACGCCTCATCGAATATGACAAGGTCGAATTTCGGATACGAGGGGTCTATGTACTGAGCGACCGATATCGGGCTCATGAGCATTACGGGACACATTCTCCGCAGCAGATTCGGAATGCTGTCGAAGAGCTTGCGTATGGACATCATACGTCCGCCGCTCTTTATCGCCTTCTGGAGAATGCCTATCTCCGAGCTTGCGGCAGAGGCTCCCGCAGCGGGAACTTTCGCCGATAATTCGGCAACGAGCTCGTTTATGGTAAGCTTTGAGAAGCTGTCGAGGACTTCATTGTACTTGCGTATCGTCTCCTCGAAGAGCGCTCCCTGAAATTTAGCGAGCACCGGAGTCGAGGAAATAGTCGAGGTCACCATAGCTCGACAGATATCGCAGTCGAATGCGCGGAGCAGCTCGCCGCTCTTGACCTTTCCTGCGAGGAAATTCTCCGCAGCAGCCGGTATACCCAGCTCGCCGAGCCTGTTGCAGATAGTGACGATGCCCGTCCACTCCTTCAGCTGCGGAAGCGCCGAGATGACGCTGTCCGCCTGAGCCGATGCAGCCTGCGCCCAGCCGTTCTTTTCACCAAGCAGAGCCGGTCTGAGGGCAAATGTGCTTTCAAGCTCTGAAACAGTCCTGTCGAGGGCTGCAAAGTCGGCAGATATCTTCTCAGCCGCCGGACGCGAGCTCTGCTTTGAAGCCGGGTCTGAGAAGCGGGCTGAGAGCGCATTTGCGAGAGCTGTTCTCTCGTTTGCTTCAAGCGGCGCCGCGAGGAGCTTCTCACGCAGTCCGCCCGAGAGCGTTACTGCCTTTTCAATCATGTCCCAATCGGAGTTTTCACCCTGCCAGAGCGCTCCGAATACGGCAGTTAAATCGGGCTGAGCACCTGTGAGCTCCGAGCTGAGAGTGCTGAGGGCGCAGAGCTTTTCGATGTGCGCCTGAGCATTCTGCTTGTTGACGGAAGCCTGATTTTTCGCGTGAACAGCCAGCTCCTTCACGAGCTTTCCGGAGTCGAGAGCCTTCGGCAGGAACCATTTTCCCTGCGCTGTTTTCCAGCTTACGAGGGCTTTATTGCTGTCGTAGGCGAGGACTGACGGCTCGAACTGCGAGAGCACCTCCGCTTTGAGGGCTCGCTGCTGTCTGCCGGAGGCGATGAGCTTTTCAGCCGCCGGCTTGCGGAGCTCCCAATCAGTGCCCGTGAGTATCTGCGGAAGGATATAGCCCTCACCCACCGCCTCGGACATTATCGCAGCCGCGGCTTTGCACTGCTCATATGAGAGCGCCGCCGAGCCCGTCATGCCGCATATCTCGGCTGTATGAGCGTCAGCCGCAGACAGCGCCGTCTTGAACTCGCCGAGCTTGGCTTCGAGCTTTCCTCTCGTATCGGGAGTGCATTCAGTCAGTCGGCAGCAGGTCAGCGGAGTCGTGGTGACATCGTCGAATTCCTTTCCCGCAGCGGCAAGGCTTTCCAGCTCGCCGCGCCATTTCTGGTACGAATCCGGAGTCATGGAGTCAATCTGCGACTGCGAGAAGCTGAATTTGCCGCCGAAGTCCTTGAACTGCTCATAGCGTATCGCCGCATCATACAGCGACAGTCCGTAGCTGCGGACCTTGTGTATCTCCTCCATTGTTTCGTTGAGCTCCGCACGGAGCTGTGCAGCCTTTTCTGCCTGAGCCGAATACTCCGCCGGAGTCTTTACTCTGCCGACGCCGAGAGTTTCCTCAAGCTGCTTGAGAACTGCCCTTTTCTGGGCTTTATTCGAGTGGAGCTCGAGACAGAAGGGTCCGAGACCTATCTTATTCAGCCGCTTTTCAACGACCTCCAGCGCTGCCATTTTCTCGGCGACGAAAAGCACCGTCTTGCCGTGGTGGAGCGCATTTGCTATCATATTTGTTATAGTCTGGGATTTGCCTGTTCCGGGAGGTCCGTGCAGGACGAAGCTGTTGCCGGAATTTGCCGCATATACCGCTGCAAGCTGGGACGAATCCGCCGCTACAGGAACTGCCAAATCCGCGGGAGCGACCTTGTTGTCGAGGTCGAGGGGACCCATCTGGATATCGCCGCTCTCCCACTCGGTCTTGCCGGAAATAAGGCTCGCAACGACCTTGTTCTGCGCGAGCTCATCTGCGCGGTTGCGGATATCGTTCCACATGATGAATCGGTTGAACGAGAACTGTCCGATGAAGGCGTATTCCTCGATATCCCAGCGCGAACGAGCCATTATGCCCTGACGGACGGTGCTGAATATCAGCGGCAGGTCAACTCCGTTCTCGTCCATGGGAACGGGGTCGAGCCCCTTTATGTCGATGCCGAAGAACTGTCTCAGCATTTCGAGCACGGTGATGTTCACCTGCGTATCCTCGTCGCGGACGGTTATCGAGTAGGACTTGTCCTGCACGCGGCGGTTGATGTCCACAGGTATCAGCACGAGCGGCGCATAGCGGGGCTTTTCGCTCTTGTCGGTCTCGAACCAGCGCAGGAATCCCAGTGCGAGGTATATCGTATTCGCGCCGTTTTCCTCGATGCTGACCTTTGCCTGACGGTGGAGCTTCTTCATTATCTTCTCGAGGTCGGACTCGTTCAGGAAGGTGCGCAGACGGCGGCTTTTGAACTCGGATTCCGCCACAGCGTCAATGTGAGCCTTGTCGTTCTCGACCTCGAATATCTTGCTGTCAGCCATTTGCAGCGACATATCATTCGGAACCGGACAAACTCTGAACTCCTCGCCGCGCGATACCTCGTCCTCGAGCAAGCCGAGGTCGGTTATCATGACCTGCACATTCATCGTTGACGGACGGAAATTGAGCAGGCTGTTCCTGAGGCTGAGGTCAAGGAGCTTGCGCTCCCATATCACCTGCTTTGTCACCTCGCGGGGCTCGCCGTTCAGCTCTATATCGCCGATTATGTCCATTTCCGACGGAGCGGGAGTGATCTCGCTGCGTTTGCGCTCGCCGTAATCCACAGCCTTGAAAATGCCGTTCTCGGACACTTTTGCAGGCATTGGGCGAATGCCTCCGGCGCGGGTGCGTGTGATATCTATGGCAAAGTAGAAGTCGTCGAAGGAGTCAAGATGCGATGCGGCATGGCGCTCAGCATCGTCGAAATCCACCTTTTTGCCGGCGGTGAAGTCGGTACACTCGACCACGCTCATGGCGTCAACGCCCTTGGCGATGCGCTTGGTTATGGCTGAGACGTCATATTGCAGACAGTCGGAAAAGGTCTCGTTATTGAGCCATGCTCCGGCAAAGGCGTGTCCCTTGACTATGAAAAGCAGCGGATTGAGGTCTATCGCTTCAAGGCAGGCGCAGTACAGAGCTGCAAGGTCGAGACAGGTGCCATTTTTCGACGTGAGTACCTCGTCCTGCATACGAATGCGCTGAGCAGTCTCGTAGCTCGAGGGCGGAGCCGTATAGGCGATGTTCTGCTCCTGCAAAGCTGCGTAGATGGCTCCCATCTGCATTTTGACGATGTTCTGGTTACGGGTCTGATATCCCGTAAAGGAGGGCGAACCGCTCCATTTCTGCATATATGCTCCGGCAGCGGAAACTATCTCCTTCACCTTCGGGTGATTGGGAGTTATGAATGCAGCCGCCATTTCCGGCATGAAATTCACACCTGTCCACTGGTCATAGGCGAGGAGCTCTATCGTATTCACCTGCGAAGCGATGACCTCGCCGTCCCTTAAAGCCTCGACTGTAACGCTTCCGACCATTTTTTCGGTAAGGCTGAACAGGTACTCGGCATTTATCACTATCTCTACCGGAGATATCTCCACCGGACGTCCGGGTGCGAGGTCGATGAGACCCGACTCGAAGGGCTTGGCAAATTCCGGCTCAAAGCTTACCCTGAGCCTTACTCCCGAAATGTCCTCGCCGGTGTTGTTGGTGAGTGTTATACTGCGGAAAACGGGGATATAATTCTGCTGCATAGCAAAGTTTATCTGTTTGTTCATACTTCCGCCAAAAGAAATGATATTGTCCATGTTCAGCTCCGTTCTGCCATATCTGGCTGTATTATATATATACAGATTTAATTATAACATATTGCTGACAAAAAAGCAACCGGAGCAGAGAAAATGTTGATGTGCATTTTTCTGTTGACAAATCGCTGACTTTATATTATAATATATTAGTATGCTTTTTTATTGCTCCGATTTCTGAGAGCAATGCTGATTTTTATTATTAAGGAGTTGTTTTATATGGGTAAGCAGATGTCAAGATCAAACTATGAAAAGCTGGTACTTGAACTTGATGACCTTAAGATCAATAAACGTAAGGAAGTTGCCGAGCGACTCAAGGTTGCACGATCATACGGAGACCTCTCCGAGAACGCCGAGTACGATGAAGCTAAAAACGAGCAGGCTATCCTCGAAGCAAAGATAGCTGAGCTCCAGCACACTATCGACAACGCTGAGATCATCGAGGACTCTAACATCTCCGTTGACGAGATCGGTATGGGCTCTGTTATAAAGATAAAGAAGATCGGCACTGACAAGGTAGAGACCTTCACTATCGTCGGCACTAACCACGTTGACGTAAAGAATCACCTCATCTCTGATGAGTCTCCTATCGGCAAGGCTGCCATGAAGAAGAAGGTAGGCGATATATTCATCGTCGAGGCTCCCGTAGGCGAGCTCCGTTTTGAGGTAATCGAGATATCCAAGTGATATCCGGTCTATAAGCTTTATGAAAGGAATTTCCCAATGAACGAGAATCAGACAAATCCTGCTGTTCCCGCTGAAGAGGAACAGGATATAAATATACTCAAGAAGGACAGGCTCGACAAGCTCGCTGCTCTGCGCGAGGGCGGCTGCGACCCCTTCACTATCACAAAGTACGACGTTACAGGCAAGGCTGCCGCTCTCAAGACTGAGTACGAAGCAAAGGAAGCCGAGCTCAAGGCTGCTGCCGGCGACGACGAGGAAAAGCTCAATGCAAGCCTCGAAGCGCTCCATGAGAACACAGTCCGCATCGCCGGACGTATCATGAGCTGGCGCGATATGGGCAAGGCTAACTTCATCGACGTGCGCGACAGCTCTGACCGCATTCAGGTATATGTCCGCTCCAACGACGTCGGAGCCGACCTCTTCAAGGAGTTCAAGAAGAAGTGGGATATCGGCGATATCATCGGCGTTGAGGGCTTCGTTTTCAGAACCAGAAAGGGCGAGATATCTATCCACGCAAAGAATATCGTACTGCTCTCAAAGTCGCTCCTTCCCCTCCCCGAGAAGTGGCACGGTCTGAAGGACACCGATACAAGATACCGTCAGCGCTATCTCGACCTCATCATCAATCCCGAGGTCAAGGATACATTCGTAAAGCGCTC
>DEDQ01000068.1:4581-4811 GCA_002350065.1 Ruminococcus flavefaciens | reverse complement strand
GAGGAAGTAAAGCTCCGTATCAGCCTCGAGCTCTACCTCAAGCGCCTTATCGTCGGCGGTCTTGAAAGAGTTTACGAGATCGGCAGAGTTTTCCGCAACGAAGGCGTTGATACCCGTCACAACCCCGAGTTCACGCTCATGGAGCTCTATCAGGCTTACACCGACTACTACGGCATGATGGACCTCACCGAGAATATGTTCCGCCACGTTGCTCAGGAAGTATGCGGTAC
>DEDQ01000068.1:0-4529 GCA_002350065.1 Ruminococcus flavefaciens | reverse complement strand
CTCACAATGATAGACGCAGTAAAGAAATACTCCGGAGTCGACTTCAACGAGATAAAAACTCTCGAGGAAGCACGTAAAATAGCCGATGAAAAGGGCGTTGAATACGAGGACAGACACAAGCGCGGCGATATCCTCAACCTCTTCTTCGAGGCATTCGTTGAGGAGCACCTCATTCAGCCGACTTTCATAATGGATCACCCGATAGAGATCTCTCCCCTTACCAAGAAAAAGCCCGACGCTCCCGACTATGTTGAGCGTTTCGAGCTCTTCATCACCGGCAGAGAGATGTGCAACGCTTACTCAGAGCTCAACGATCCTATCGACCAGCGTGAGCGCTTCAAAGCTCAGGAAGAGGCTCTCAGCCAGGGCGACGAGGAAGCTAACCGCACCGATGAGGACTTCCTCCGTGCTCTCGAGATAGGTATGCCTCCTACGGGCGGAATCGGCTACGGCATCGACCGTCTTGTAATGCTTCTCACAAACAGCGCATCTATCAGAGACGTTCTCCTCTTCCCGACAATGAAGAGCCTCCCCGCAAACAGCGGACGCCCCTCCAAGGAAGAAGAAACAGAAGAATAAATCTGCCTGACAGAACGTTCAGGGCGCTCACTGAGCGCCCTTTTGATTTCCAGCCATTCAACAGGAGTTTGATATATGAACAAAAACGAACAGCAGGACGACAAGCTGCACATCTCCAAAAGCGTCTTCCAGACCTCGCGCGAGATGCAGGAAAAAGCTCAGGAAGAAGCCAGAAAGCGCAACGAGGAGATCCAGCGCAGATACGCTGAAAAGCAGAAAAAAGCTCAGGAAGCCCACGATAAACGTCTCGAGGAGGAGCGTCTCGAGCTGCTCCGCCTGAAAACCGGAGTCATCGAGGATAGCGAGCTGATACACGAGGAAGTCCCCGAGGAGATACATCAGACCTTCTGGCAGAAAATCGGAAGCTTCATCTACCTCAACAAGTGGTGGCTCGGCATGGGAGCCGTTTTCACGGCGATAGCAGTCTTTCTCGTAGTGAGCCTCGCAACAAAGCCGCGTCCCGACATGGTAGTGCTGATAGTCGGCAATAACCAGTCGCTCGGCGAGGAATCACACCTCGACAAGTACCTCGAGCAGTTCACTCCCGACAACAACAAAAACGGAAAAATACTCGTCTCGGTGTACTATATACCCTATTCCGGCAACGAACGCGCCGACTTCGCCAACAGCGTGCCGCAGAAGCTTTCCGCGGAGCTCCAGTCCGCTGAATCGGTCATTCTCATCGGAAACGAGCTCATCGGCGACGTTGTTACTCCCGAGGACACCTTCACCGACCTCAGCACCCGCTATCCCGGAAACAAGCACGTAAACAGGTACAAGTTCATGCTCGCGGATACGGATTTCGCCGAAAAAGTCGGAGTTCCCGCAGAGGATATAACCAAGGACTGGTTCATTGCTGTACGCAAGCCGCAGGCTCTAATCTACTCGGACGAGGACGATATGCAGAAAACATTCGACAAGGATATCGACGTATTTGACGCTATAATAAATGACCTTTCACAAAACTGACAGGAGGGATAACATTGGAACAAACAGTCACAAAAACCGCTGAATCAAAAACTAAACGCAAGTTTTCCTGCGACCTCAGATGGACTGTCATATTCTCAGCCGTACTCGGAGCCATACTCTTCATCGCCATATACGGCGTGAGGATACTCGACCCGACTTACGATGAATGGCTCTTCGCCGGCGGAGACCTCACTCAGCACTACATCGGCTGGCTCTATTTCAGAGAGACCGGCTGGCATTTCCCTCTCGGCGTGACCGAGGGACTGCTTGGAAGCATCAAGACCTCAATGGTCTACACGGATTCGTTCCCTTTCATGGCGATATTCTTCAAGATACTGTCGCCGATACTCCCCCGCCCATTCCAGTATTACGGCATAATGGGCTTGATGATATTCATGCTCAACGGAGCCTCAGCTTCGCTGCTGATACATAAATTCAACAAAAACCCCGTATTCTGCATTCTCGGAAGTACGCTCTTTATCGTCTCCCCGACCGTCATGCACCGTCTTTACGGTCACGAGACCCTCGCCTGCCACTTCTTCATTATCCTTTCATTCTGCCTGTGGGCTTATCAGGACCACAAGTGGAAGAAAAAATGGCAGAACCTCGCAATGCCCGCCCTGCTCTGGACTCTTCTCTGCGTCGGAGCTGTGGGAACGCATATGTACTTTGTCCCGATGATTTATTTCGCAATGCTCGGCTGCTTAATCACCGACATCTTCAAATACAAGAAGATGATCCGCCCGATAAGCTGCTTCGTCTCATCGACAGTGTTCTCGCTCATCACGATGTGGGTAATCGGAGCCTTCTACGGCGAGGGCGATACAGCCTCATACGGTCTTGGAAGGAACTCCGCAAATATGAACACCTTCTGGAATCCGTTCCGGCTCAATTCAAAAGTTTTCACCGGATACGAGTGCGACCCCAGCAAATTTCTGCTCCCGAGAGCGAAGCTTGACGGACAGTATGAGGGCTACACCTACCTCGGACTCGGCGTGCTGATAGCTGTTTTTGCAGCATTACTGATACTTTTCAGCTGTATCGAACGCAAGGGCAAAAAGTCAAAGATATATTTTCTGTCAGTGTTGTACAACAAGCGTATACCGCTCATCGCGTGCATTGTGGTATTCGTTTTAGCTATGTTCATGGCGATAAGCCCTGTCGGAACGTTCGACGACAAGATACTCTACACCATAAAATATCCCGACAGCATTGAAAAGCTCCTTGCAACATTCAGAGCCTCCGGACGCTTCGCATGGGTAGCTCAGTACATGATATATACCGGCATACTCTACGCTTTCTCGAAAATAAGCCTGAAAAAGACCTCCGTTGCCGCTCTGGCAGTATGTCTCGGCATACAGCTCGCCGACATCAGCCCCCAGATATACTCGCGCCGCTGGTACAAGGAGTATCAGGCTCACTATAATATCCTCAAGGACGCACGCTGGGAGAAGCTCGCTAAGGACTGTGACAAGTTCTACGGACTCCCCTACGACCAGCCGGAAAAGTATTCATACGACTTCGCTCAGTTCGCATACGAGCACAACATGACTACCAACCATTTCAGTGTAGCACGTCCGCCGCTTGATGACATAATTCACCAATACTACGACGTTATCAACGACATAACCAACGGAACTGCCGACCCCAAGGCGCTTTATGTCTTCTTCCAGCCCGAGCTTATCCCGCAGGTTGAAGGCTTGAAAATATACGAGATAGACGGTCTCTATGTTGTAAAGTGTCCCAATCAGCCGGACCCGCTTCAATAATTAAATGATATTCATGCCCGTGTAAAAGGACTGTCTTTTACACGGGCATTTTCTGTTATATGAAACAACTAAGAGCAACTGCGCAAATATTGCTATATATTTTCTCACAGAGCTATCACATTATTATATACTAATTTATCAATTTGTATGGTAAATTATTGACTCAATTTAGACCTAATATGCAATTTCGATACAATTTGTCCACCATATATGCAATTCGTGGGTTGTTGTATACATAATAAATCAATACAATAATTATATACTATTTTAATCTTGGAATATACAGAAATATAAAAGGGAGGTCTTAATCATGAATGCGAAACACATTCTAAGATCGGGAGTAAGTCTCATTCTCAGCGCTGCCCTCTCAGCCGCTCCTACCCTCGGGAACGGTCTGCTCGGCGCTGCTGAAGCAGTCGATACAACTACAGAGATATACGTTTCTCCCGACGGAAGCGATTCCGCAAGCGGAACCTTCGCTTCACCGCTGAAAACTCTTGCAGGTGCCCGTGACGCTGTTAGAAAGCTCAACAAGGATATGTCCGGCGATATCACGGTCTATCTCCGCGGAGGTGATTACCGCATAACCGAGCCCGTAGTATTCGATACGCGGGATTCCGGCACGAACGGTCACACTATCACCTACAAGGCTTACGGTGATGAGGTTCCTGTCATCAACGGCTCTGAAAAGGTCACCGGCTGGACGAAATACAACGACAAGCTTTATGCTGCTCCTCTCGACCGCAGCTACAAGCTCCGCAACCTCTACGTTAACGACAGACGCGCCAATATGGGAAGCGTAAGAGTTCAGTCCAAGGGCGGCTACGGAAAATACAGCATCACAGCCGGTCAGGCGGACTGGGCATGGGCTTCTGGCACAAAGGACGACGGCTCTGCCTACAGCACAAACGATATACCGCGCATACCCTCCAACTTCGACGACCTCGAAATAATCAACGGCACGACATGGAACGAGAACATCGTCTGCACCCGTGATGTCAAGGTCGAAAACGGCTCGCTCGTGCTCCTCTATCAGCAGCCGTACGGAGCTATCGCGCAGACTCCCGGCTGGAACGCCGGATTCTCTACCGGCGGAACTCACACTATCTACAACTCCTTCTCGTTCGTAGATGACCCCGGCGAGTTCTACTTCGACAAGACCGATAAGGTGCTCTACTACTATCCGCGTCAGGGCGAGGATATGTCCGTGGC
>DEDQ01000002.1:8625-9473 GCA_002350065.1 Ruminococcus flavefaciens | reverse complement strand
GAAAGCTGCTTCTTCCTCTCTGTTGAGGACGACCTTATGCGTATCTTCGCAGGCGACCGCCTCGAAAACATGATGAAGGTCCTCAACGTTGACGAGACTATGCCTATCGAGAGCAAGTCGCTCACAAAGATAATCGAGTCCTCACAGAAAAAGGTCGAGGGCAGAAACTTCAGCATCAGAAAGAACGTCCTCAACTACGACGACGTTATGAATACACAGCGTGAGATAATCTACAAGCAGCGTTCACAGGTTCTCGACGGTGAGGACCTCCACAAGGATATCCTCAAGATGATGGAGGACCTCATCACAACTACTGTTAACAACTACCTCATCGACGATGATAACCACGACGACTGGAACATCGTTGGTCTGAAGGAATACTTCCTCGGCTGGCTCATCGGCAACGAGGACCTCACATTCACTGAGGACGAGCTCAAGAGCGTTACCAAGGAGCAGATAATCAACGCCCTCAACGAAAAGTGCGGCGAGATATATCAGGCTAAGGAAGAGGAATACGGCAGCGAGATAATCCGTGAGCTCGAGCGTGTCATCCTCCTCAAGACCGTTGATACAAAGTGGATGTCTCATATCGACGACATGGAAGAGCTCAAGAAGGGTATCGGTCTCCGTTCATTCGGTCAGAAGAACCCCGTTATCGAGTACAGATACGAGGGCTTCGAGATGTTCGATGCAATGGTTGAGTCTATCCGCGAGGATACAGTACGTGCTCTGCTTACTGTAAAGCTCCAGAAGCACGAGGCTCCAGAGCGTGAACAGGTCGCAAAGCCTGACGCTCCTAATGCCGGCGCCGGCGACGGAAGCTTCTCCGAGCCTGTACGCTCTGCAAA
>DEDQ01000002.1:0-8523 GCA_002350065.1 Ruminococcus flavefaciens | reverse complement strand
GGGCGGCTTATTGTCGCCTCATTTTGAAATTATAGAGGTATGATTATGGAGAAAAAAACAGTTATTCCGATACTCGCATTCGGGCTCGCTCTTGTGAGCTGCGGTCATTCGGATACACCTGAGGTCAAGGCTCCCACTGAGCCTGCAACCGCGGAATCAGCTTCGTCCGCTGCCTCAGAGGTATCGGCTTCGACAACTTCTGCCGGAACTGATAAGCAATCAAATAAGACAACATCTGCAAATTCCTCAGCAGCAAGCGGAACTTCTGCAACAGCGAAGACGTCGGGACAGTCCTCGCATAGATCGGCTTCTTCTCAGAAGCGAACTAAAACCGAGGCAACAAAAGCCACGTCCAAGCGCACCGGCAATGCTCCCGCTCAGCCGGCTGCTCCTCCTGCGGTAACTTCGACTGTCACCACGGCGGTAAAGAACACTCACAAGCAGGAATCCCCTGCCTTCAGCGACGGAAGCTTCACTTTCACGCTCCTCGATACCGGACTTGAAGTATCCGAGAACGGTCAGAAGCTCCAGACTATCGCTGTGGATACTGAGGAAATGCAGCGCTATCTCGAGGATAACAATGCCGATAATCTCGCTGAGATGTCAGTCTATGATTTCGACAGCGACGGCAATAACGACCTCTTTATCCCTCAGCAGATAGGCGTTCTCAATACGTTCGGCGTATACTATCACTACGACCCCTCAACAGGCGAATTCGAGAAGTGGGACGCCATGAAGGAGATAGACACATTTGCAGTTGTCGACCCTGAAAACAACACTTTTGTGACAAATATCAGATACACAGCCGCTGAACAAGAGACCCGCACCTATGGCTGGGACGAGAACGGCGCTCCTGTGCTTCTGACTATGGAAAAGCAGTATAAAGGCTCTGACGACCCGTGGGATATCTACGTCGACTATACCGACTATACCTCGGGAAGCGAGATTCTCGTAAAGCGTGAGAGACTTCTTTTCGACGATGAGCACAACGTTATGGGCTCTGAGGAGGTAGAAATAAACTAATGGCTGGATACAGCGTTTTTGCACGGTATTACGACCAGCTCACAGCTAATATCGACTACAGGAAGCGCGCCGGATATTTCAACGATATCATCAGAAAATTCCGCGATACCGACGGCGGTATCCTCCTCGACCTTGCCTGCGGCACAGGCAGTATCTCCGAGGAAATGGCGCGTTTCGGCTACGACGTGATAGGCGTTGACAATTCCGACGAAATGCTCGGCATCGCGCTTGATAAAAAGTTCGACAGCGGACTTGATATACAGTATCTCTGTCAGGATATGCGCAGGCTCGATATGTTCGGCACTATCGACATAACCCTCTGCGCCCTCGACAGTATCAATCACCTGAACAGTATCGGCGACGTGAAGGCTGTATTCGATAATGTAGCCTTCTTCTCGGAGATAGGAGGTCTCTTCATCTTCGACGTGAATACCCTCTACAAGCACAGGAATGTCCTCGCAAACAATACCTTCACCTACGAGACCGACAACGTTTACTGCGTTTGGGAAAATACCCTCGTGCCCGAAACTGACGAGGTAAAAATGCAGCTTGAATTCTTCGAGCTCGAGGAAAACGGCTTGTATTCGCGGAGCTCCGACGCTTTCTCGGAAAAGGCTTACAGCGAGGAAGAGCTCGAAAAGCTCCTCACTGACGCGGGCTTCGAGATACTTGCAAAATACGGCGACGATACCTTCGACCCGCCTGCCGCTGATTCGCAGCGAATAGTATATGCCGCAAAATGCATCAGAAACGGTCAGACCGTAAACTGACATCTTGCGTAAGAAAGGAAATTCATCATGGGAAATCTCTATAGGGCGATATCTGCTGACGGTTCGGCATTTGCAGCCGTGCTCGACGCAAAGGATATAGTATCAGAAATCGAAAAAATACACAAAACATCTGCGGTAGTAACTGCCGCTCTCGGAAGGCTGTCTGTCGGCGCTTCACTCATGGGCTATATGCTCAAGGGCGACGAGGACAGCATTACTCTGCGCATCGATGCTGACGGTCCGACCGGTCAGCTCGTTGCTGTCGCTGACAGCCGCGGAAACGTTAAAAGCTGCGTGAACAATCCCGTTGTGGAGCTCCCGCTCAACAGCGTCGGCAAGCTCGATGTTTCCGGAGCTGTAGGCAAAAACGGCACGCTGTCTGTTGTCAAGGATATGGGACTGCGTGAGCCCTATGTCGGCGTTATCCCCCTCGTTTCAGGCGAGATAGCTGAGGATATCGCAAGCTACTATGCTACAAGCGAGCAGATACCTACCGTATGCGCACTCGGAGTTCTTGTTGCTCCCGACCTCAGCGTCAAGTCTGCGGGAGGCTTCCTCGTGCAGCTTCTCCCCTTCGCTGATGAAAAATGCATTGACACTATCGAAAAAAACGTTGCCGCTATGAGACCCGTTTCAGCTCTGCTCGACGAGGGCGTTACTCCCGAGGAGATTGCAAATATGCTCCTCGCTGGACTTGACCCCAACGAGCTGGATACCGCTTCACCCGCATACAAGTGCGATTGCAGCAGAGAACGCACGGAAAAGGTTCTCATAAGCATCGGCAGGAAAGAGCTTCTCTCCATTGCCGCTGAGGGCAAGGATACGGAAGTGAGCTGTCACTTCTGCGGCAGGAATTACGTTTTCACGCCTCAGGAGATATCACGTCTCGCGGAAGGAGCGTCAGATGAATAAGCTGACTGTCTGTACGGCGCTGCTGCTGACTGCGGCTGTTCTCGGCTCGTGCGGCAAAAAGGACCGCGACCCCGAGGAATACGTTATAGCTGAGAATTTCACCGTCTACGAATCGACAGCCCCGCAGGAAACCGCTACTATCGCCCTGACCGAAACTCTTACCGCTCCTACCGAGGAGGTAAGACTCTCATATGCGCTTAACGGCACTTCTGTCGAGCTCTCGATAAACGACAGGAAAATAAAAACTCTCGATTACTATTACACTCCCGACGAGAAGCATATCATCGTCGCGGATTTCAACTTCGACGGCTTCAAGGACATTTATATCCCCTATGAAAATGCCGAATCCGGATGCGGATACTACTACTGCTACGACGAAAAAAGCAACGACTTCTACGAGGACAAACCGCTCAACGAGGTCGGCATGGAGATGACTGTTTCCGGCGAGAATCAGCTCACACAGACCTATGACAACGGCTATATAACCAAGTACGTCGATTACCAGTGGCAGGGCGGAAAGCTCGTCGCTGTCCAGAAAACAGAGACCTATACAACTGCCGATAATAAGCTCCACAAGGACACATACAAATACGACCAGAACGGCAGTGCCTATCTCGTGGAATCGTCCGAGGAGACTGCTCCCGTGACTGAGTCCGCCGATGAAAACGTTCCCCAGTAAGGAGACTATATGTACGAAAATAAGACCGAAGAGCTCCCTGTTAAAGCCGTTCTCGCGTGCGTTGATACCGGAGAGTTCGACGCTGACACCTCTATAGACGAGCTCGCAGAGCTTGCTTCTGCGGCAAATGCCGAGGTCGTCGGCAAGATGATACAGCGCAAGGCGACTTTCGACCCCGCTACCTGCATGGGTACGGGCAGACTTGAAGAGCTCCGCGAACAGCTCGGAGTCCTCGACGCAGAGCTTGTCATTTTCGACCACGAGCTCAGCGGCGTTCAGGTGCGTAATATCGAGAATATCCTCGATGTAAGAGTCATCGACCGAACCACGCTTATCCTCGACATCTTCGCTCAGCGCGCCCGAACCAAAGAAGGCAAGCTTCAGGTCGAGCTCGCTCAGCAGAAATACCGCCTCCCGCGCCTTACCGGCATGGGAACCTCGCTCTCGCGTCTCGGCGGCGGTATCGGAACAAGAGGTCCCGGCGAGACCAAGCTCGAGACCGACAAACGCCATATCCGCAAGCGTATCTCTTACCTCGAAGCCGAACTCGACGAGCTCAAAAAGCACCGTACCTTCTCGCGCTCACGCCGCAAAAAGGACGGAGTGCTCTCTGCGGCTATCGTGGGATATACCAACGTCGGCAAGTCAACTCTGCTGAATGCGCTCACAGATGCAGGCGTACTCGCTGAGAATAAGCTCTTCGCAACGCTTGATATCACCTCCCGCGCGATAGAGCTCCCCGACGGCAGAAGCGTTCTGCTGATAGATACGGTCGGACTTATCCGCCGTCTGCCGCATAATCTCGTCGAGGCGTTCAAGTCCACTCTTGAGGAAGCGGCTTCCGCCGACATTATCCTCAATGTGCAGGACCTCTCCTCCCCCGAGCGCGAACAGCAGGCAGAGGTAACAGCTCAGCTCCTTTCCGAGCTCGGCTGCGACGGTATCCCTAAGATAAACGTCATGAACAAATCCGATGCGGCACTCTTTCCGGACACCGTTTTCGAGGACGACCACACTGTTATCATCTCCGCGAAGCACCACGGCGGATTTGACAAGCTTCTCGAATGCATTGCGAAGAATCTTCCCGAGACGGCAAAGCGTATGAAGCTGCTCGTTCCATATGATAAGACAGCCTTCATCAACCGCATACGCGCCGAGGGCAAGGTCTTCTCGGAGGAATACACCGATTCCGGAACCCTCATTGACGCTCTTGTGGACATCAAGCTCTGCAAGGAAGCTGAAAACTACAAAGCATAAAAAAGGAGACCCTCGGGTCTCCTTTTCAATATTTATTCGACACCCTCATAAAATTCCGAGGGATCTACAGATTCGATAGTTGTCGGCTGTCCGTTTTCGTCCAGAGGAACGGAGCTTTCGTTAGCTTCTTTTATACGCCAGCCGTTTTCGGTATTAACAAATCTGAAATCTGTTATCATCCTGAAATTAGGGCTGCAATTAGTATATGTTATCGTCATAGTTGTGAGAATATCGCCCTCGGGAGTAAGCTCGCCCTCAGCGTGATCCTGATCCCATACAACACTCTTGGGATCATTATCAATGTCTGCTAAACGATAGTAGCTGTCGCCGCTTGAGAAGAACATGGTATCATATGTCATCTCATCTTCAGGAGCATAAAACATATCACGATTGCCAAGAACGATATCTCCTAACTCGGTATCAAATACCTCGTAGCAATGCTTTTTAAGGTCCTCCCATGTGGGATATCTCGGGTCAACGACACGGTAATAACGGCGTGTGATGCCATCATCAGGGAATTCCTTTACCACAACATCGTTTTCATCGACCTGCAAGGTTCTTCCCCAGAGGTCAGAAAGGCAATCAATGTATTTGTCTACCATTTCCTGAGCTATCGCATCGGCGTCAATATTCTCTGCGACAGTTGAAGCTTCTGTGAGCTCCTCGGTGACCGCTTCTGTAGTCTCAGCCTCTGTAGTCACAACGGCCTTATCAGACTCGGTATCTGTACCCGGACCGTGTCCGTTGCGGCTGATTACAGCCATACTTCCGCCGATTCCCGCAAATACAAGAACTGCCGCCGCCGCAATGCTGAGTCCCTTATACCACTTGGGTCTGCTGTATTTTTCAACGCCTGAGACCTCGTTGAGGTTCATCTCGGGCATTTCCTCTGTATTATACTTTCTTTTACTCATAGCGTACAACCTCTCTTTCTCCTTATCGGTGAGGACCGGATATTCCTGCGATAGTTTTTCAGCTGTATCATTGTCGATATCATTGAATATATCATCAAATCTCATACATATCCCTCCCCGGTTATACCCGCTTCGCGCAGAAGCTCTTCGAGCTTCTTCCTTGCGCGGCTCAGCCGCTTCTGAACAGCGGAATCTGTAAGCTCCACAAGCGGGGCTATCTGTTTTGTTTTTTTGCCGTAGTAGTAGAAGTAAACGATAATAGATGAATCCGGCTCGCCGAGCCTTTTTATGCAGTCGAGCACTGTCTCTCGCAGAGCTGAACGCTCCGCCGCCTCCTCAACGCGTATCTCCGAGGAAAGCTCGCGGAAGTTTTCGGAATCAATTGAAACGGTCCTGTCGCTCTTTGGAGCGAGCCGCCTGAAATAGTCGATAGCCGTCCGCTTTGCTATAGTGCCGATTATACCTTTTAAGTCGCCGTCTTTGCCGCTTGCGCTGTCGAGATACCGGAATACCGCCGCGAACGTATCGCTCAGGCATTCATCAACGTCTTCGCTTGTGCCGCAGTTCCTTAGCTTGTTCGCGCATATCGCGTAAACGTAGCCGCAGTACTCGTCAAACAGCGCACGTCTGCCCGCTTCGGGAGACTGCTCCATTTTCCGGCGAAGCTCTTTATCTGTCATCGTTTCACCCCTTTGAACATGTTCATCTACTACACTCGCTATGAAAGAAAGGTTTCTGACGCTAAAAATAAAAAATTCTCAAAAAAATTCGGGCGGATAATATCCGCCCTGCATAATCATGTATTCTTGTCAACAGTGTGGAACTTCTTGAGGTTGCCTATCTTCTCGTTGCGCTCGTCGAGCACCTTCTCAACGTCCGACCACTCGAGTCCCTGATTTGCGCAGAGCACCATTACGTGGTAGAGAAGGTCGTTTATCTCGTTAATGAGCTCGTCGTTGTCGCCGTTCTTTGCAGCGATAACGGTCTCGGTAGCTTCCTCGCCTACCTTCTTGCATATCTTGTCTACGCCCTTGTCGAAGAGGTAGCAGGTGTAGGAATTCTCAGCAGCAGTGCCGTTTTCATACTGCTTCTTTCTCTCCTTGATAACTTCAAATATTTCCTGATAAACTGTCATTATTCATTCTCCTCTGTGTTATATAATTCATTGAAAAAGCAGCTGTAGCTTCCGGTATGACAAGCAACGCCGGTCTGCTCGACGTTTACGAGCAGGGTATCGTTGTCGCAGTCACCGTAAATGGACACGACCTTCTGCAAATGTCCGGAAGTAGCTCCCTTGTTCCAGTATTCCTGTCTCGACCTGCTCCAGAACCATGTATAGCCGGTCTCGAGGGTCTTTTTGAGGCTCTCCTTGTTCATGTATGCGAGCATGAGAACCGTTTTCGTGTTGACCTCGTAGCATATCGCCGGGATAAGCTCTCCCTTGACGAAGAACTTGTCGAGGTCGTTCATATCTATCTTTATCATAGTTATACCTTCCGTATCAGTAATCTATCCACCATTCGGGAGTTATATCGCCGAGTCTGACAGTTTTGCCTGTGCGGTAATCGAGCATTATCTCGATGTCCTTGTAGCTTGTCGGCATGAGCTGTACCATGAGCTCGCGGCACGCTCCGCAGGGAGCTCCCTTGCCCTCGACAGGAGGAATGCAAAGAACTCTCGCAATCTCGTTCTCGCCGTTGGTTATCATGTTGAAAATGGCATTTCTCTCGGCGCATATCCCAAGAGTCGAGCAGGTGTCGATACAGACGCCGGTGTATATCTTGCCCGATTTGCTCAGCACCGCTGCTGAGACCTCTCCCGCAGAGACGAATTCCGATATCTGTCTCGCATTGAGCACAGCCTCTGCCGCCGCGTGCATCTCTTCCCATATCTTGTCCATAGTTACCTCACGATAACGCCCTTGCCGCGGCAGTAGTCCTTGACCTCGCCGACGGTGAGCTCCTTGAAGTGGAAGAGCGATGCCGCAAGAGCCGCGGTAGCTCCAGTTTTTTCAAAGACTTCATAAAAGTCGTTTATCTTGCCTGCTCCGCCGCTCGCGATAACGGGGATAGAGCAGTTGTCGCATACGGCTTTCAGCATCGGGATATCAAAGCCCTCTTTTGTGCCGTCTGCGTCAATGGAGTTGAGGCATATCTCGCCTGCTCCGAGCTTTTCTATAGTGTGTACCCAGTCGATGAGGTCGATACCCATGTCCTTGCGACCGCCGTTGATGTAGACGGTCCACTTGTTGTCGGCTATCTTCTTGGCGTCGATACCGACGCAGATGCACTGGCTTCCGAAGATATCAGCTCCGTCCTTGATGAGCTGGGGATTCTGCACTGCCTGAGAGTTAACGGAAACTTTGTCAGCTCCGGCTCTGAGCGCCTCGCGGATATCGTCAACAGTCTTGATTCCGCCGCCGACTGTCAGAGGTACGAACACCTTCTTAGCGGTGTCGCGTACAACGTCGAGGAAAACTCCCCTGCCCTCGAATGAAGCTGTTATATCGTAGAAAACTATCTCGTCCGCGCCCTGTTTGTTGTACTCCTCGGCACATTCAACGGGATCGCCTACGTCTCTGACGCCTTCAAAATTAACGCCCTTTACTACCTTGCCGTTTCTTACGTCAAGGCACGGGATTATTCTTTTTGCAAGCATTATTTACCACCTTTCTCAATGACCATATGGCACCTGTCCCACGATTCTTCCTCATAGGAAAAGGCATTTTTATCATTGCCTGTTTCAGCGAATCCTACACTGCTGTAACAGCGCTTTGCTCCTTCATTTACAGAGAGCACGCACAATCGCACTTTTTCAGCTCCTGTATATTCAAAAGCATATCCGACTGCAAGCTTCAGCATTTCTTTTCCGAAGCCTTTTCCGCGCTGTGAGGGGTCTATCATCACGAATTTGAGCATTCCTTCATTCAGCTGAGTATTCACTGAATAGCAGAAGAATCCAACCGGAT
>DEDQ01000034.1:107804-115042 GCA_002350065.1 Ruminococcus flavefaciens | reverse complement strand
TCAGTCCGAGACCTGCTCATTGTCGGTCAGAAATAAGTCACACTGCTTCGCTTTCGCTCCCATTACTCCATATTTCTTCCCTTCGCGAACTCCCTTCTTCTGCCACTGGCAGCGGTCATCCGCTCAGCAAATTCGCTGCACTACCAACTGTGCTACGCAAGCATATTTAGATATATAAAGCACCATGCAATTATGCAACATTAATATTATACAATGCCGGGAGAAAAATGTCAAGCTTTTTTTGAAAAAGCCCTTGACAAATGCGTGAGCATGGTGTATAATGTGTAAAGTGATTTTAGATTACACCCGCTACAGGAGTTTCCATATGGCAAAGGAACTTAAATTCGTAATGCTGCTCGATTGCTATGGCGACCTGCTTACAGAGCATCAGCGCAGCGTTATGGAGCAGTATTACTGCGAGGACCTTTCCCTCGCCGAAATAGGTCAGCCGCTCGGAATAACCCGTCAGGCTGTGAGAAGCCTCATAAAGCGTACTGAGGATATCCTGCTGAATTATGAGGAAAATCTCGGATTCGCAGAAAGGCTCGGCAAACTCAGGAGCTGCTTTGACCGCATTGCAGCAGCGGCGGAAACGATAGAAAGCGACACTTTAAAAAAAGAGATACTCACTCAGACAGAAACCGGCAGGAAACTGCTGTAAATATACTTTAGGAGGCTATCCCCGATGGCATTTGAAGGACTTTCCGAAAAACTGAATAATGTGTTCAAAAAGCTCAAATCAAGGGGAAAGCTGACCGAGAGCGACGTCAATGAAGCGATGCGAGAGGTAAAGCTCGCTTTGCTCGAAGCTGACGTAAGCTACAAGGTAGTTAAGGACTTCGTTAAGAAGGTCTCGGAAAGAGCCGTAGGCGAGGAAGTTCTTGCAAGCCTCACACCTGCTCAGCAGGTAATCAAGATAGTTGACGAAGAGCTCGTTTCCCTCATGGGCAACAGCAATTCAAGAATAAATTTCGCATCAAAGCCTCCCACGGTCATCATGATGTGCGGACTTCAGGGTTCAGGTAAGACCACCCACGCGGCAAAGCTTGCCAAGATGCTCAAGAAGGAAGGACACCGTCCGCTTCTCGCAGCGTGTGATATCTACCGTCCTGCCGCTATCAACCAGCTTCAGGTAGTTGGTCACAAGGCCGATGTAAAGGTATTTGAAATGGGTCAGATAGACCCCGTTATCATCGCAAAGCAGGCTCTCGCGCACGCTAAGGACTACGGTCACGATGTTCTCATCATCGACACCGCCGGACGTCTCCACGTCGACGAGGCGCTCATGGACGAGCTGAAAAAGATAAAGGAGCTCACAACTCCCGACGAGATAATGCTCGTTGTTGACGCTATGACAGGTCAGGACGCAGTAAACGTTGCCAAGGCATTCGATGAAGCTGTAGGCATAACAAGCGTTCTCATGTCAAAGCTTGATTCCGACACCAGAGGCGGTGCTGCACTTTCAGTTCTCGCCGTTACAGGTAAGCCCATCAAATTCGTTGGTATGGGCGAAAAACTCGACGATTTTGAGCAGTTCCATCCCGAGCGTATGGCTTCGCGTATCCTCGGCATGGGCGATGTTCTCACCCTCATCGAAAAGGCAGAGAACGTCATGACCAAGCAGGACGCAGAAAAGCTCTCACAGAAGTTCAAGGAGAACACCTTCGATATGGACGACCTCCTTGACCAGATGAAGCAGATAAAGCGCATGGGCTCTATGAAATCCATCATCGGTATGCTTCCGGGCGTATCCGAAAAAATAAAGGATGCCGATATCGACGACAGCCAGCTCGGACGTATCGAGGCGATAATCACATCTATGACGAAGGCAGAAAGAGCTAAGCCCTCTATCATCAATCCCTCCCGCAAAAAGCGTATCGCAGCGGGCTCGGGTACAAGAGTCGAGGACGTTAACCGTCTGCTGAAGCAGTTTGACCAGATGCAAAAAATGATGAAGCAGTTCACCGGCAAAAACAGCAAGATGAACCTGCGCAAAGCCCGCAAGAAGCTTGCCGGAATGAACTTCGACAAGATAGCAGGCAAGGGCGGCGGAGATCTTCCGTTCTGAGCTGAGATATGATTAGTTCATATTCAGCAGCGCTGTATCATCACAGCCACTATCATCATAAGACTCTCGCCGGAAATATTCTCTTCTACGCCGGAGCGTTAGGAGTTATCATCGCCGGCTTTGTACTGAAAAAGCTCATACCCGATCCGGAAGCGAGCAAGCCGCTTCGGACGATACTAACTATAATCGCAGCAGCAGTTATACTGCTCTCGTATATCGTTGACCTTTTGCTTGCATAAACACCGCTTTCAATGCGACGTCTCCCGCCGCTTGATATACAATTTCTTATACGGAGGTGAAAAAAATGGCAGTTAAGATCAGACTCAGAAGAATGGGCGCTAAGAAGGCTCCTTTCTATCGTGTAGTTGTTGCTGATTCAAGATACCCCAGAGACGGCAGATTCGTTGAGGAGATCGGTTACTACGATCCCACAAAGGAGCCCTCTGTTGTAAAGATCGACGCTGATAAGGCTAAGGAGTGGATCGGCAAGGGTGCACAGCCTACTGACACTGTTAAGGCTATCCTCAAGAAGGAAGGCATTCTTTAATCAGCTTTGCTTAGGAAGAGGTGAGACATATCGTCTCTGCCTCTGTTCCGAAAGCTTTTCGGAGGTTTCACAATGAAAGATTTACTGTATGCGATCGCTGCTGGTCTTGTTGAAGACAAGTCTGCTATAAAGATCGTTGAGGACGAGCCCGATGCTGAAGGCGTTATCGTTTTCCATCTCTCTGTCGCTCCCGACGATATGGGCCGTGTTATCGGCAAGCAGGGCAGAATTGCAAAGGCACTCAGAACTATCATGAGAGCCGGCGCAGCTAAAAAAGACCTCAAGGTATCTGTTACGATCGAATAAGAATTATCCGCCCGAAAAGGTGGCTTTTACCGTTATTATTTATACGGAACAGTCGCTTTTGGCAAGGCGGATTTTTTGCGGACATTAAATTGTGATTTTCTTTTACAAATAATAGACCGTATATCACCTCAGAATTGGCAATCTCCACAAAACTTTGTGAATTTTTTGTGTTAACACTTGAATATAGAATATATATATGATATAATATAATTCAGATATATCAAATCCATATTAAGAAATGAGGATGAAATTATGAAACTGCAGCAGTTAGAATATGTTATCGCGATCGCACAGGAAGGCAGTATCACTGCTGCCGCAAAGAAATTATATCAGGCTCAGCCTAATATAAGCATCGCACTCAAAGAGCTCGAATCCGAGATAGGAACTCAGATCTTCTGGCGTACTCCTAACGGTATGGTTCTTACCCCCGAGGGAGAGGACTTCCTCGTAAGGGCTAAGGAGATAGTCGAGAGTATGCACAGTCTCGAGTCAGATTACTCACATCGCGCCGACGATACCATCTCACTCAGAATAGAGGCAAACATATCCACGTATATGGCTGCCGCTCTCGGAGTCTGGGTAAATTCGCTTGATCCTTCGGACAAGCTCAATATCCACCTCATCGAGATACCCTCCAATAAGGTCATCGACGATGTAAGCAGCGGAAGATCCGATATCGGCATAATCCGTATCCCTTCAAGCCAGCTCGGAGTATACGCAGAACAGCTCAAGAGCCGCAAGCTCAGCTGCCGTACCGTTACCGAGTTTACTATGAAGCTGCTCATGCGCAAGGATCACCCGCTCGCAAAATACGACGACGTTCCGATAGAGGAACTCAAAAAGTATATCCAGATACTCCACGGCGACGACGAGATGAACCTCTTCGGCAAGAATTCCGTAAATCCTGAATTTGACGAAGATGCACCGCAGCGTACTCTCCACGTATATGACCGCGGAAGTAAAATGGCTCTCATGGACATACTCAAAGACGCCTATATGTGGGTATCACCTATGCCCAATACAGCGTTTGCTCCGGAATCAGCCGTTGTTGTCAAAAACTGCTCATACGCGAATATCAAGATGCGCGACCTCGTTATCTGCAAGAAGGCTAACGAGACCAACCGCCTCATCAAGGAATTCCTCGAGTTCCTCAATGTATTCATCGACAGAGCTTTCGAGCAGCATATGTACGACAAAAGACCCGAATGATAACAAAACCTCCCATGTAAACGGATACATGGGAGGTTTTTTGCAATATACCGCAAAACAAAAGCGCCTTGCGGCGCTTTTGTCTTTATTCCTTGAATTTTCTCTTATATGTGTACATTTTAGCATCGGCGCGTTCAAAAACGTCCTGCATTCGCATATCAACTCCGCGGTTGAAATCAGAAATACCGAACGCGACCGTAACACGTCCTTCGGCACGGTTTCTTGTCATAGTATCGTCAAGCTCAGTCATAAGCTGATCGCGGCACTCAAAATCGTGCCCCTTCAGCAGAACTGCAAATTCGTCTCCGCCGATACGGAATACCGGACTGTGCTTGAATATGAGACATATCATATTGCAGGCAGTCTGAATAAACTCATCGCCTGCGCGGTGTCCCTGAGTATCGTTGACGGCTTTGAGACCGTTTATGTCGCAGACCACGACTGCAAACTCGGGGTTAATGTCCTCGGATATCTGCTGGTCGAGCTTTTCCTCCTCCTGAACGTAGGCGTGCTTGTTCTTTACACGGGTAAGAGCGTCGCGGCTTGCGAGATCCATAGCGCTTCCGAGAGCCTCACGGAAGGCGTTTTCACGGCGTTTTGCAGCGTCAACGTTCGCAACGGCGATGATGATATGCTCGGAATCCTCCTTGGGACGGATAGCGAAAAGCGTTACATACTGCGGTCTGCCGTCGAGGATAAGGCGGTAATTGAGCGAGGTCGAACCTGTTTCGCTGATATTTTTCAGCAGCGTAGTCTTAGTCATGGACTCCGCCATCATGGGATAATCCTCGGGATAGATATCGCGTTTGAGATTACGCTGAGTCTCGCCGAAGAAGTCCGTACCGGTATCGCCGATGTTCAGCTTTGCGTATTTTTCACTTGAAGTGTACTCTTTGAAGTCGTCCGTAATGGTGTTAACGTAGTAAATGACCTCGTAGCGCATTGCAAGAGCGCGGATTATCTCGCCGAATGTAGCGCTTTCCTCAGCCATGACCTGTTCACGGCGAACCTGATCGTCAACGTTCTGAACTCCGATAACGATGTTTTTAGAGCCTTTATACGGCCGGACTACGACCATTCTTACGTACTGGAGCCTGTCATTGAGGGTCTGGCGATACGTATAGGAGAGAAATCCGCTTGTTTCGAGATTTTTCATCATAACGCCCTTGTCTATTGAATAGAGCAGATGACGTCTGTCCTCATGATAAATGAATTTGTTTATATCAGAGGCAGCGGTCTTGAAGAAATCCCTGCCATTTTTCTTGGTGCCGAGCTTTGAATAGTCCTCGCTCGAGCTGTATTCCAAATACTCATTCGTTTCGGTATCGACGTAGTAGATGACCTCATAACGGCTCGCGAGAGCGCGTGAAATGAAGCTGTAGGTCTCGTTTTCGGCTTCTACAGCCTTTAAGCGGCGGACCTGCGCATCGACGTTCTGAACTCCGATAACTATGAACTCTGAAGCAGAACTGCTGTCGAAAATAGTCTTGAGGTAGTAATACTGCGGTTTGTTGTCGATGACAAGGCGATACTGCAACGAAAACGACTTGCCGTTTTCGAGTGCGGCAATAACATTTTCTTTTCTGAATGTAGACTGGAAATATTTGAGGTCCTCGTGATAGACAAGAGCCTGACTGTTAGGTATAACATCGGCGTAAAAATCGTCACCCCACGAAGCCTTTGTGAGAGTCCTATCCTCAGGAGAAATAGAGTATTCTATGTAGCTGTCGTCCTTGGTGCTTATCAAGTACACACTGTTGTAGTCACTTGCAAGAGCAAGTGCAATGCGCGCAAAAGAGACGGTATCGTCACTTTTCTTATAGATTTTTACGTCATTATCACACATAAGATATCACACCTGACCTATTGCCGATTTATAACCGCCTATATATATAGGCACAACTATTTTTAATATTATACCACAATATTGGCAGAATTTCAACAAAAGAGCTTGGGTATATAATTTTTTTATGTGCGTTTGTGTTCATTGCTCCGTCTTTTTCGTATTATGGCTGATAAAATGCAGAGGCGCACAATGTGCGCCTCTTGGGTTTGCTCTTATTCGATATCGCCGTGGTGAGCCTGCAGCGACTTGACCTCAAGGCATCCATTCTGCTTCTTAGCCTTGATTCCCTCAACGCTTGCCTTTGCAGCAGCCATTGTGGTGATGTATGTTACGCGGTGCTTTATAGCCGCCTTACGGATATAGCTGTCGTCGTATACACTTGTCTTGCCGGCAGGAGTATTAACGATAAGCTGTATCTCGCCGTTTGCTATCTCGTCCGCGATATTGGGACGTCCTTCGTATATCTTGAAGATACGCTTGCAGGGGATACCTGCCTCCTGAATCATCTCGAAGCTCTTGCCTGTTGCGAGTATATTGAAGCCTACCTCGTGGAAGCCCTTCGCAATTTCGAGAAGCTCCGGCTTGTCTCTGTCGCATACAGAGAGGAGAACTGTTCCCTCGTCGGGGAGAGGATTCTTAGTAGCCTCCTGAGCCTTGTAGTAAGCCTCGCCGAACGACTTGGCAATACCGAGAACTTCGCCTGTAGAGCGCATCTCAGGTCCGAGGACGGGGTCTACCTCCTGGAACATATTGAACGGGAATACAGCTTCCTTGACGCCGTAGTGGTTTATCTTGCGGTCCTTGAGCTCCGGAACGGGTGAAGGTCTGCCGGTGAGTGAAGATGTAATGATATCTGTAGCGATCTTGACCATGTTGATGTCGCAAACCTTTGATACGAGCGGAACTGTTCTTGAAGCACGCGGATTAGCCTCGAGCACGTATACTGTGTCGCCCTCGATAGCGTACTGCATATTCATAAGTCCGCAAACGTTCATCTCGACTGCTATCTTCTTGGTATATTCCTTGATAGTAGCGACCTGCTTCTCTGTGAGGTTCTTCGAGGGGAGGATACAAGCAGAATCGCCCGAATGTACGCCTGCGAGCTCGATATGCTCCATAACAGCGGGAACGAAGCAGTGTGTGCCGTCGGAAATAGCGTCAGCCTCGCACTCTGTAGCGTGGTTGAGGAAGCGGTCGATGAGGATAGGTCTGTCGGGAGTTACGCCTACAGCAGCATCCATGTAAACCTTCATCATCTCGTC
>DEDQ01000034.1:94921-107709 GCA_002350065.1 Ruminococcus flavefaciens | reverse complement strand
TCAGCATTTACAGCCATGCCAGCCTCAGGCATCGGGATACCGAGCTTGTCCATCATTGCGCGGAAGTGGTCACGGTCCTCAGCGAGGTCGATAGTCTCGGGAGTTGTACCGAGAATGTTTACGCCGTACTTCTTGAGGTCGTTAGCGAGGTTGAGCGGAGTCTGTCCGCCGAACTGAGCGATAACGCCTACCGGCTTCTCCTTCTCGTGGATAGAGAGAACGTCCTCGAGGGTAAGGGGCTCGAAGTAGAGCTTATCAGATGTATCATAGTCAGTTGAAACTGTCTCGGGGTTGCAGTTTACGATAATGGACTCGAAGCCGAGCTTTTTGAGTGCGAGTGCAGCGTGAACGCAGCAGTAGTCGAACTCGATACCCTGACCGATACGGTTAGGACCGCCGCCGAGTATCATTATCTTGGGCTTGTCTGTGTTGACAGGGCTCTTGTCCTCGTCGAGGTGGTAGGTCGAGTAATAGTAAGCCGCATTCTGAGTACCGCTTACGTGAACGCCTTCCCAAGCCTCCTTTATGCCGAAGCCGATACGAGCGTTGCGTATCTCTTCCTCTGTAACTTCGAGGAGCGAGCTGAGGTAGCGGTCGCTGAAGCCGTCGAGCTTAGCCTGCTTGAGCACATTCTCAGCGGGAACTGTGCCCTTGTTTTTGAGGAGCTGTTCTTCCTCGTCTACGAGCTCCTTCATCTGCTCGATGAAGTACTTCTTTATCTTTGTAAGCTCATGGAGCTCGTCAACTGTAGCGCCCTTGCGGAGAGCCTCATANNAACTGTCTCTCGCTGGTGGGGTAGCGGAGCTCTGCGATGAGCTGGTCCTTTGTCATTTCGTGGAAATTCTTGGCGAATCCGAGACCGTATCTGTCCTTTTCGAGTGAGCGGATAGCCTTCTGGAAAGCCTCCTTATAGGTCTTGCCTATGCTCATTACCTCGCCGACTGCGCGCATCTGAGTGCCGAGCTTGTCCTCAGCGCCCTTGAACTTCTCGAATGCCCAGCGAGCGAACTTGATAACGATGTAGTCGCCGTCGGGAACGTATTTATCGAGTGTGCCGTACTTGCCGCAGGGTATCTCTTTAAGTGTGAGACCGCAGGCGAGCATTGCTGATACGAGAGCTATCGGGAAGCCTGTTGCCTTTGAAGCGAGAGCTGATGAACGCGAGGTTCTGGGGTTTATCTCGATAACAACGATACGTCCAGTCTTGGGGTCGCGTGCAAACTGGCAGTTACAGCCGCCGATCACCTCGATAGACTCGATGATGCGGTAGGACATATCCTGAAGTGTAGCCTGTACGTCCTCGGGAATAGTCAGCATAGGAGCTGAGCAGAATGAGTCACCGGTATGAACGCCGATGGGGTCGATATTTTCGATGAAGCAAACTGTGATCTTGTTATTCTCAGCATCGCGGACAACCTCGAGCTCGAGCTCCTCCCAGCCGAAGATGCACTCTTCAACGAGGACCTGTCCGACGAGTGAAGCCTGTAAGCCTCTCTCACAGACTACCTTGAGCTCGTCAACGTTGTATACCATTCCGCCGCCGGCTCCGCCCATTGTATATGCAGGACGAAGTACAACAGGATATTTGAGCTGTTCTGCTATCTTTACAGCCTCATCGACTGAATAAGCGACCTGACTGCGGGGCATTTCGATGCCGAGAGCGCTCATGGCGTTCTTGAATTCGATACGGTCCTCGCCGCGCTCGATAGCGTCTACCTGTACGCCGATGACCTTAACGCCGTACTTTTTGAGCACGCCTGCGTTGTCAAGCTCGGAGCAGAGGTTAAGTCCGGACTGACCGCCGAGGTTAGGAAGCAGTGCGTCAGGACGCTCCTTCTCGATTATCTGAGTAAGTCTCTCGAGATTGAGCGGCTCGATGTAGGTGATATCAGCGACATCGGGGTCTGTCATAATAGTTGCAGGGTTAGAGTTCACAAGAACTATCTCGTATCCCAGATTTCTGAGAGCCTTGCAAGCCTGTGTGCCGGAGTAGTCGAACTCGCACGCCTGACCTATGATGATAGGACCGGAGCCGATTATCATTATCTTGTTGATATCCTGTTTTTTGGGCATATTCTTCTCCTGACCCGTGCATTTGTATGCACGACATATATTTGCCATTCAGCATGGCATACATTCTTACCTTATATAATAACACATTCTGCGACAAAATGCAAGTATAATATTTTCATGGGAGCTCAATACCGGCATAGAAAAAGGGCAGCCCGCTTTTCCGCTATATAAAATGCTCTCTGCCGGTATTATACCACAGAGAGCATTTTTCAATAGTCTGAGTGACTTAAAGAGTTATCGCTGCTTCGAGAGCTATCTCCATCATGTCGCGGAAGGTAGTCTGTCTTTCCTCGGCAGTGGTAGCAAGTCCGCGGAGAGGACAGTCGGAAACAGTGACGATAGTCAGCGCATTCTTGCCGGCGCGTGCGGCGTTCATATAGAGCGAAGCCGCCTCCATTTCGATAGCGAGGACGTTCATTTTCTTCCAGTCTGCCAGTGAATCTGCGTCATCGTAGAAGAGCTCGCTCGAGAAGAGATTGCCTACGTGGAATCTGCTGCCCTTAGCCTCGGCAGCCTTTACAGCCGCTGAAAGGAGCTTCCACGAAGCCGTCGGAGCATATGTGCCCGGAAGTCGGTACTGTTTCGCATAAGCAGAATCAGTGCTTGCGCTCATGCCTATAACAACATCGCGGAGCTCAACATAGTCGGCGATAGCTCCGGCTGTACCTACTCTTATTATGTTATCCACATCGTAGACGTTGAAAAGCTCCCACGAATAGATACCTATCGACGACATACCCATACCGCTGCCCTGAACGGAAATGGGAACTCCCTTGTATTTGCCGGTATATCCGTACATATTGCGTATCTCATTGTAGCATACGACGTCTTCGAGGTAATTTTCGGCGATGAATCTGGCTCTCAGCGGGTCGCCCGGCATGAGGACTGTTTTTGCGATATCGCCCTTGTTGGCGCTGTTGTGTGGTGTTGACATAGATAGACCTCCTTGTATATTGTCTGATTTATTGGCATTACCGGTGAAGCAGCTTCTTCACCGTCAGCATGAGAGACTGGAAATTCAGTGCCGTAACTATACAGCAGAGCAGGAAAAGTCCCGCTATCCAGAACTTCGGCGAGGCGATTATCAGCCAGCCCATGAGGAAGAGAAGTCCCGTATTCAGCAGTGACTTCATCGCGTTGAACCTGAACGGAACATAGTAGCGTGCGTCGATTATTCTTGCCCAGAAGCATACGTAATAGCTGAGGAATGTCGCAATAGACGCTCCCTGTATACCCCATTCGGGAATGAGGGCAAAGTTGAGTATCAGGTTGACCGAGCAGGCGATAAGCGCTGTCCAGAAGCTGTTTTTGGTGTGCTTGGTAGCAGAGTAGATACTGCCGAGGAACTGATTGAGGCACATATACAGCACCGCTACGACGAGTATCGGAGTATAGAGGTAAACATCGGCGTATTCCTTATACGTCGAGGATACAACGAAAAATCCGGTGACAGGCTTTATCAGCAGGAGAAGTCCCGCAGAGGCAATGAACAGGAACGCCTCATACGTTCCGTATACCTTTTCGTAGAACTTGTTTCTGTCGGCGGAGTCGTTCTCGGTTATCGCGGACATATTCCACGCCTGAAAGAATATCGTCGATACCATGCTTATCAGGTTGGGTATGCGGTTTGCATAGCCGTAGATAGATACCGCAGTTTCACCGAGCTGTACGCGTTCGCTTTTCATGTTTCGGATAAACATACGGTCGGAGAGGCTGGTTATGGTCCACATTACGATAGTCGGTATCAGCGGAGATGCAAACTTCATCATGTCGCGTGCGAGGTCCTTGTTGAAGGCGTCCGCGCCAACGTATCTGCGCAGGTCGGCGGCTGCGAACAGGAAGAGCGACGAGAACAGGTCGGAGAGGATAACAGCGAGCATGAAGCCGCGAACTCCCCAGTGAAATCCCGCTATAAACAGCAGGTTGAAGATGAACAGAGTCAGCGTCGCGAGTATGCCGTCGAGCGAGAACAGCTTTACCATGTCCTGCGAGCGGACGAACTGCTGACATAGCATTCTCAGCGATGACATGAGTATATATACTATTAAAAGCAGCGTGTATCCCTTGATGTAGTTGAATGCCGGTATAAGGCTGAGTATCGGGACAGTCAGTGCCATGAGGAGCATTCCTGCGAAGGTCATTGCTCCCGAGGTGGTGAATACCTCACGCTTGTCGCAGTTTATATCGAGTCCGAAGCGGATAAGGTATTCCTGCAACGCGAAGGTGAATATCGGCTGAAGGAAGAGCGCGGTCGGCTCGAGGAGCTCCTTTATGCCGGAGCTTACGGGGTCGAGGTGACGGGAATACAGTCGCGTAAGGAGTATTACCAGTATCTTCGAGCCGAAGCTTCCGATCGCGAATATCACCGTATTAAAGGCGAGTTTTTTGTATTTGTTCATTTTTCGTTCTCCAGAAAATATCATTTCATTTTATATTATAGCGCATAATTTCAAAAATTGCAACTGCGGCATAAGTCCACAAGAGCGGATTTTTCATTCCGTATCCGTTAAACGACGCAATACAGCCAGATACCCAATTATGCAGAGATGTTAACAGAATGGCAATATTCTCCATTTTTCTTTCAACTTCGATGTCTAAAAGTTTTCAACAGTCTGTTGAAACAGAAGTTGATTCCACACTTTAGTTGTTGAAAACCCTGTGGAGAGTGTGGAAAACAACGCTATATACAGAATTTTACAGCGGGTAAAAGTTGAAAACCATGTGGATAAATGGGGAAAAGCTGTAGAGAATAAAAATGTATTGTGGAAAAACTCATCCGCAATAAATTATAGAAAAGGATATGTAAAACATGAAAAAATTTTTAGCTATAAGCTCCGCTCTTCTGCTGACAGCCTGCGCATTCACAAGCTGCGGCGCGGACAGGGATAACTCCCGAGATGACGGCTCTTACTACGAGCATCACGACTACGACAGAGACGGCTCACGCATGGACGGCAATACTGCCGCCGACCACGCTAAAGACGCCGTAGACGGCGCTAAGGACGCCGGCGAGGACATCGTCGGCGGAGCAGGCGATGCCGCTGAGGATATTATCGACGGTCTCGACGGAAGCACCGAGCACGATGCACGCTCGACTACTTCCCATACAACAAGGAGATAACCATGTGAACGGGCGGAGAATATCCGCCCTACATAATTCTCAATTCTTATCCCCTCTTTTCACCATTAATATGAGTATCAGCCCTTGACATCGCATATGCAATAGTGGTATAATTATCCTGTATTGTTAAAAAACGGTACTATTATAATATGAGAATAGAAACGGAGTTAATAAACATGGGAATCAGCGTTGTTTTGCTGGCATATAAAGAGGCTGAAAACCTTGCATTCCTCCTCCCGAAAATCAAGGAGATGCTCGATAGCCTTCCCGAACCCTATGAGATACTCGTTATCGACACGGAAAAGACCCTCGATAACACTCCCGAGGTCTGCAAACAGTTCGGCGCAAGATATATCAATCAGGAGTTCCCTGGATTCGGCGGAGCCTTCAAAACAGGTATAAAATACGCGGAAATGGACAAGTTCCTTATCCTCGACAGCGACGGCTCGCACGACCCGAAATATATCCCCGCGATGTATAAGAAGTTCACAAGCGAAAACTGCGACCTCGTTATCGGCTCGCGCTACACAGAGGGCGGAGAGACCAACGACGCCAAGAGCTCGATAATCATGTCGCATATCCTCAATACATTCTTCCGCATATGCCTCGGCATCAAGGCTAAGGACATCTCCACCGACTACCGTCTGTATCACACAGACCAGCTCAAAAAAGTCGGCGACAAGCTTGAAAACGTCAACTACGACATATTGCAGGAGGTCCTCCTGCGCATGAAGCAGAACAAGCCCGACCTCAAAATAGGCGAGGTACCGATATCCTTCCAGAAGCGCATCTTCGGCGAATCAAAACGCCGTCTCATACCTTTTATAATAGGATACATGAAGTCGCTTATCCGCTTCACATTCATAAGATACCCTATCCTGCGCAATATACTCCTCTACGGTGTATTCGGCGCAATGGCTTTCGTGATAGATTTCGCAGTTACTCTCGGACTTAAATCCACCGTCATGAAAGACCTCCCCGAAGCCGCAAGCCTTGCCGGCAACATTGTCGGCTTTATATTCACATTCTTTACCAACACATTCTGGAACTTCAAGGCAAAGGGCAAATTCGCGCTCCGTGCCGCTTCATACGGCGGTATAACACTGCTTGGAATGGGAATATCGACAGCTTGTATACACTTCCTGAAAAGCTCTGTGAAATTCGGACTGCTCAAGCTTCTTGTGCTGATATTCGTATCGGCTATACAGTTCGTACTCAACAAGTTTATTACATATAACGAAAAAATAATCCCGAGCGATAAAAAGTAACAGAAAGGGTGTATAGAAATGTCAAAAGCTCCTAAAGCGGCGCTTACCAGCGAAAAAAAGCGCGATATCGCCTTGGCGGTACTGCGCTATCTGATAGTATTCTTAGTTCCGCTTATCACCGGCATCATCATCTTCAAGAAAAAGGAGATAGCTCCGTTCGGACCAAACGACGTTCTCTCGATAGACCTCTGGGGTCAGTATTTCCCCATGTACCGCAAGTTCGCTTTCGACAGCAGTATTTCCGAGGCAATGTATAACTGGAGCGGTGCTCTCGGCTTCAATAACTGGGTCCAGAACGCTTTCTACTGCCGCAGTATCTTCCTGATACCTTTCCAGTTCATTTCGACTGATAACTCCATTACCTATATCGACATCGTATGTCTGCTCAGGTTCGGACTCGGCGCTCTCGCCTGTCAGGCTTTCCTCGAGTACAAATTCAAGAGCAAGAGCCCTATCGTAATGGCAACTTCCATATGCTACGGACTCTGCGCATACTCTACAGCATTCATCATGCAGTTCATGTGGACAGACGGACTTTTCCTCGCTCCGCTCGTACTGCTCGGACTTGAAAGATTCATCAGAGGCAAGTCGCCTGCGATGTATACTCTCATGCTCGCGTTCACTATCTACACCAACTTCTACACCGGCTTCGGCGTTTGCCTGTTCACAGGCTTCTACTTCCTTGCATACTGGCTCAGCAAGAGCTACACCGGCAGGGACGGCTCACGCCTCACCGTAAAGGAGAACCTCAAAGCCCGCGGCATTCTCTTCGGACGCTTCGCGCTCTATTCCGTTCTCGGAGGCGTTGCCGCAGCAGTTGTTCTCGTACCCACGGTAAAGGGACTTTCCAATTCCGAATCCGCAAACGAGGGCGTGCTCAACTTCAGCCAGTGGTATCACACAATGGCTGAGAATGCAGCTTCAATGCTCCCCGAAACTCCTGCCTCGCTCGAATTCGGAGTTCCGAACATCGCAGTAGGTCTCTTCGCGTTCATTCTCATTCCGCTGTTCTTCATGAACACGGAGATAAAGTTCAGAGAAAAGCTCGCCGCCGGCAGCTTCCTCGGTATCCTCTACGCCGGTCTCAACTACAACCCCATGGACTGGCTCTTCAACGGCTTCCACTTCCCGAACCAGCTCCCCGGACGCTGGAGCTTCCTCTTCTCGTTTGCGATAACCATAGTTGCTGCAAACGGACTCGCAAAGGCAAAGGGAATAAAGATAAAGAGCCTCATAACCTCTCTCGTGATAGGTATGTTCTTCGTGGTATACGCCAAGTACGGCAACCTCGACCAGCTCCGCCTTGAAAAGCTCGGACACTGGAACTTCCTCCTCGCAGTATTTGCAGGTCTTATGGCTCTCGGCATCGCTTTCAGCTATTTCAGTGAGAAGGTCGCAGTCAAGGCGGCTGAGACAGAAAAGCTCGAAGCCGAAAAGCCCGCCAACACACCGGCAGAAAAGCCCGCAGAGGGCGAAGCTGCTGAAGGGGCACTGCTATCCAAGGCTGAGATCCTCAAAAAGAGCTCGGCTGCTTTAAAAGCCTGTGCCTTCGTTACAAGCATCATCGTTGCGTCAATGGTCGCTGTCCAGTCATGCAGTGACACCATTGAAGTTGCCGCAAAGGAGGGTGCCGGTATACCTACTTCGGACATGGATTCCTTCATCAAGGTAAGCGACGTCATCTATGACTTCGGTCAGGAGCACGGCTGCGGCAAGGACGAATTCTACCGTATGGAGGCTTACGACGGCTGGACCTTCAACACCAGCATGATAGGCGATTTCAACGGCATCGGCTACTACGGCTCGACCCTCAACAACGGCGTTTACAAGCTCATGCAGGACATGGGCAACCGCGTTTACGCAAACAACGTTAGTACCGTTTACAATCCGACCTCGCTCTTCCAGAACAGCCTTTTCGGCGTTAAATACGTTCTTGACAGAAGCAGAGGCTTCCAGTATCGCTCCGGTCAGGGCTATAATATAGCTTCCGAGACCGAAAACTATATCGCATGGGAGAATCCTACTGCATTCCCGATAGCATTCGGCGCTTCAAACAGTATCCTCGATTTCAAGGTCGACCCGACTGAGATAAGACCCATCACAACTCAGAACGAATTGATCAACCGCCTCTGGGGTCAGCCCATAGACGTTTTCGAGCACAGCGACCCCTCCGATTTCACATACGAAAACTGCGAATTCACTCCGAGCGCCAACTGGAACGACAACTTCTTCTGCCGCTTAGATGCAAGTCTGCCTGTAAACGTTTCATGGACTTACGTCGTACAGGACGAGAACCCGCTCTACATCGAGCAGAACTTCCGCGCAGGAACACTCGTTATCAACGACACTGACGTTATCGACATCGGCGCAGAGCGTTTCAGATGTATCGGCTCTTACCCCGCAGGAACAGTTTTACAGATCAAATACTCCTGCCCCGATGTAAACATCGGCTGCTTCGGACTTGATATGTACAGCTTCAACATGGCAAAGTGGAACGAAGTATACAACGGTCTCAGCAGCAGCGGACTTGAAGTAACATCGTTCAAGAATACCAAGATAAAGGGCAAGCTCAACGCTCCGCAGTCGGAAATGATATTCACAACTATCCCGCAGGACGGCGGCTGGAAGGTCTACGTTGACGGCAAAAAGGTCGAGGACTTCAAGGCTCTCGGAACTCTCATCGCCTTCACTGTTGACGCCGGCGAGCACGATATTGAGTTCAGATACCACGTTCCCGCATTCACAGCAGGACTGATAATGACGATATTCGCACTTCTCGCACTTGCAGCCTGCTGCTTCATACACCGCAAGGGCAGCATCAAAAAGGCTCTTGCCGGATTCATCAAGCCTGTCGAGGACAAGCCCGCTCCCGCTGCGAAAAAGGCTACCGAGGCTGAAAAAGCTTCAGACGAAAAGCCCTCAGAGGAAAAAGCCTCAGATAACAAAGACTGACCGCGATCCCCTGTAAAGGAATCCCCTTTGCAGGGGATTTTTCCGTCCCCAGAGCATATATTACGCAGGCTTCGCAAATTTCATTATTATTTTACAATATCAGCTATAGACAAAATCAACAAAATGTGATATAATATTTGTGAATATACAACGAGACGCACTTCCCGTACGTATTCCGCGTCTCTATATCAATGTCCGCGGCATAGCTCGGCGGGCAGGAAAGGATCAGAAATGCTTCACGAAAAATCATGCGGAGCTATTGTTTATCGTAAATATCACGGCAATACCGAGATCCTGCTGATAAAGCATATCAACAGCGGACACTGGTCATTCCCGAAGGGACACGTCGAAGCCGGCGAGACCGAGGTCGAAACTGCTATGCGTGAGATAAAGGAAGAGACCAACATCGACGTTATTATCGACCCGACTTTCCGCGAGACCGTGACCTATTCTCCCAAAAAGGATACCATGAAGGTAGTGGTATACTTCCTCGCCAAAGCCAAAAATGTCGATTTCTTCCCGCAGGAGGACGAAATTGCTGAGATACGCTGGGTGGATATCTCGTATGCGTCAAACATTCTGTCATATGAAAACGATAAGACCATAGTTACCAAAGCAAAGACTGCAATAAAAGAGGCTATATAACAAAACACCGCTGAACATAGTGCCGATACTCATGCAGAAGCTTATACCTGCTGGAGCAAGCCTTTCTGAAGAAAGGTTCCCGCTGACGGCGACACGCTCCTCTGCACTTCTGGCATTTTGTTTCAGCGGTGCTTTATATGCGAAGGTAATTGGTTTATATATATAATAAATAAATATGCGTATCATATGTACGAATAAAAATTATATATTTGATTTCCAATCTATCATATGCTATAATAAAGTCATAGAAAGAGCGGATACATCATAACACACGCTTTCTTAAAGTTTTTCTCTAATTTCATCCTTTATAAAAAAGAAGTCGAAACTGTCCCCCAAGAGTTTCGACTTCTTTTTTTGTGTAGTACCTCCGTCGGCGCCCAAAGTTTGCATTTGTAAACTCTGGGCGTCACTTTTTATCTGTCGGTTATCATAAAATCGCCGGAGCTATCAATTAAATTCCTCCAAACTATTGCAATAATACAAAAAATGTAGTATAATAGTTAAGATATTATAATCGGGTAATATGGCGTAATTTGCCGCCCGACACAAAAAGGAGGAACAACCTTGGCAAAGACAAAGTCTGTCAGCTCAGCTCCTTCGTACGCGAAATATCCCGTAAAACCACCGGAGTACGTCAAGTTCCGGTTTGCGTATATCATCGCGTCGTTCCTTATACCGGCTCTGCTGACACTGATCGCTTATGCGCTCTTCGGAGTTTATCCCTTCGGCGAACGCTCGGTACTGACTCTCGACCTTAACGGTCAGTACGTTTACTACTTTGAGAATATCCGCGACGCTTTCTGGAGCGGCAGAAACCCGCTTTACAGCTGGGCGAGAAACCTCTCCGGCGGCTATCAGGGCGTTATCGGCTATTACCTCGCGAGTCCGTTTACGTTCATCGTAATACTGCTCCCGCGAAAGATGATAGTTGAGAGCCTTATGATAATGCAGCTCTGCAAGGTCGGAGCCTGCGGCGCAAGCTTCTGCGTTTACGCTCAGAAGGCTAAGAACGTTAAACCCATTCCGTCAGTCCTCTTCGCGACTATGTATGCGCTCATGGCTTTCGTAGCTATACAGCTCATCGACCCCATGTGGGTAGACGGACCTATCTTCCTCCCGCTCATCATACTCGGTCTCGAGTACCTCGTTGATGACGGCAGAAAGATAAACTACATCATTCCTCTTGCGATAATGTTCATCGCAAACTTCTACATCGGCTTCATGGTAGCTATATTCGTTGCTATCTACTTTGTATACTATCTCTTCTTCGGTACAAAGAGAAAGTTCGACTTAACCGGCTATGCAAAGGTGATCGGAAGAATGTTCCTTGCAACGGGCGTTGTACTGCTTTGCAGCTACATCATGATAATGCCGGTATACAAGGCTCTCGCACTTGGTAAGTTCGACTTCTCCGAGCCGGATTACAGCCTCAGAACGATGTTCAACCCGCTCGAGCTGATAGCTACGGTGCTCCCGAACCAGTATTACTCGGTAAACGTTGATGAGGGCACAAGAATGTACGGACGTCCCGAGATATACTGCGGCGTTCTCTCATTCATACTCGTTCCGCTCTATTTCTTCAACAAGAACATCAAGAGAAACCGCAAGATAGGCTACGGACTTGTACTCTTCATACTCTTCTTCAGTATGTGGATAAAGCCCTTCAACATGATGTGGCACGGCGGTCAGGACCCTAACTGGCTCCCTTACAGATACTCATTCCTTGTATCCTTCGTGCTCGTATCCATGGCGGCTGAGAGCTTCTCCAACCTCGAGGGCTACAAGATGAAGATAGGTCTGCCGGCAGGAGTATTCAGCGTTTTCGCTGTGCTGGTATTCATATTTGAATCCATTATCCCCAGCCTCAACTACAACGAGGAAAGATACCAGTATCCCGCAAAGATGCCCTATACCACCACTGAGACTATAAACGGCGAGAGCGTAAAGCACCTCTGGCTCGGAACTCTCACCTTCGGACTTGTCCTCGCGGCGATATATCTCTGCTTCCTCTATATCTACAGCAACGCCAAGAAAAAGTCTTCACGCAACTATATTGCCCTTGCAATGGCAGTGTTCGTTCTCTTCGAGGCTGGCTACAACACATACGATACTATCCTCAAGATAGACAAGGAGGTCTACTACTCCTCCAAGAAGTCTTACGCCGCTATCATGGACGCTCCCAACGTTGCAAACCAGCTTAAAGAATACGACGACGGCTTCTACCGCACTGAAAAGACCTTCTTCCGCAACGTCAACGACAATCAGGCTTACGGCTTCAAGGGACTTTCACACTCGAGCTCAGTCATGAACACGAGAATAATCAACTTCATCGAGACTCTCGGCTACTCCACAAAGAGCTACGAGACAAGATACGACGGCAATACTCCTCTTGCAGACTCGCTCCTCGGCATCAAGTATGTCCTCAACGACCCTGCAAGAAATAACGCTGACGGCAAATCGCTCCTCAGCCCCTACTACAATCAGGTCTACACAAGCACATATCAGAACGATAACGGCGAGGCTTCACTCGAGGTATACGAGAATCCCGATGCCCTCCCGATAGGCTTTATGGCTAATTCTGATATTCTCAAGCTCAGCTTCCTCGGAAACGACAACCCGTTCAACAGCATGAACAACTTCCTCAGCGCGATGACGGGCAATACTCCCGATTATTCCGGAGTCCTCGAGCCCAAGGCTTACTTCAAGCGCATCGACGAGAACCCCGAGAT
>DEDQ01000034.1:90382-94870 GCA_002350065.1 Ruminococcus flavefaciens | reverse complement strand
GACCCGACTGTACGTATCCACGTAACATCTCAGTCGGACGACGCACTCTATATGTTCCTCAAATCGGACAACCCCAAGAAATGTAATATGTGGGTAGGCGTAAAGGATCCCGCTGACGGCATCTATAAGGGACGCCACACCGGTACAGAAGCATTTGACGGCTACGGTCAGTACTACGACGGCTACGATTACTCTATCGTAAACCTCGGCTCATTTGCTCCCGGTACAGAGATAGAGATACGCCTTACTATCCTCCAGCAGGATAAGACCGGCAACAACGAGTACGTTATGGTCAAGGACTTCCAGTTCTACCACTTAGATTACAACGCTTTCCACGAGGATATCGAGCAGCTCAAGCAGAGCCCGTGGAATCTCGACCTCAGCAAGACTAAGGACGATTACCTCGTAGGCGAGGTCGACGCTAAGGCTGGTCAGATACTCTACACCTCAATCCCATACGAGCCCGGCTGGACTATCAAGGTCGACGGCAAAAAAGTCGAGGAGCGCTTCGATGACATCATCAACGACGCCGGAACAAGCGTTATGGTAAATGATACCGACGGCAAGGACGGCGAGGTCGTTATCCTCAACGCTCTCATCGGTCTCCGTCTCCCCGAGGGACACCACACCGTCAGCATGAAGTATTCACCTCCCGGATTCAGAACAGGCTGCGTATTCCTCGTATTCGGCATCGCAGCAATAGTTCTCCTGTTCATCTACGACAGAAAGAACAACATGATAATGATACAGGAGCGTGAACTCGCTGAAATGCGCAAGAAGGGCATAACTCCTCCCGCCGAGGACAAGAGCGTTCCCGTTGCGCAGATAATCAAGTCCAAGGGCGCTATCACCGAAAAGCCTCTCAAACAGGAGAAGCAGGAAGACTCCGACGACGACGAAAAGCCTGAGGAAGCTCCGGACGAAGTCAGCGAAGCAGTCGATGAGACTGTAGACGCGGCAGAAAAGCCTCAGAAGGAAAATACTTCAAAGCCTCAGCCAAAGAATAACAACCGTCCTAAAAACGGCGGAAACAAAAAGAAAAAGAAGAAGTAATACAAAAGGCGGATAAAGGAAATCCTTTATCCGCCTTTATTCATGTATCTGTGCGCTCCATTAGCTGATATCTCACGCTTCCGCCGTCGAGCCAATTGTCGGGCAGAGCCTCGAACATGACCGTTTTATATCCGTCAAAAATATCTCTGTTCGGCACATTGAAGCACGATATCGTAACTATGTAATCCGCCTTTTTCCCGTTTATGTATTCATCGTATACAGCATTTATCTCCTCCGAATCAAGATTGTATGAACAGTAATACTTGTCCGGCGGATAGATATCCGCACACCAGTATATGCCTTGTTCAAGGCAGTCATAGTTGACAACTATCGGATCATCGGTTTTGCTGTGTTCGCGTATGTACTGACCTATTTTGTACTGAGGATAATCGCTGAGCTTGTACTTCCGGTAGCCGAATGTACAGGATACCGGAAAAGTCGAGATACCTACCGCCACGGACGCTATCAGTATAAATGCCCTCATATTCTTCCGAGGAGCCTTCTCATAGTCCGACTTCAAGCTGTCTACAGCCTTTTTCAGTCTGCCGTTGAGTTTGGTATTTGAAACGAGCTTACTATCAACCATGAGCCATATGGCAGGAATGCACAGCGGCACAAACGCAAACATCGGCTCACAGGCATATCCCCACATAAAGCCGCTCATTATACCTGCAGCTTCTCCGGCAAGCATAAGGATAAGAAACAGCTTATTCAGCTTTTTCTTCGGTGCAAGCATTATCGCTGCGCCAAACGGCAGGATATACCAAAGCATCGCCAGAAGCTTCTTTGTCAGCGAAGCGCTGCCCGCCGAGCAGGAATCGCTGTATTTGAAAATAAGCGAATAGAAATACACATAGCACATATCATAAAAGCTGTTCGTAACAGCATGATATATTATCACCGGCAGAGAGCCGATAAGCGCTCCGACAAGGAACTGCCCCGCATATACGAAGATGTCCTTTATATGCCTATGCTTTATCCCGTATACTATAACAGCAGCAACAAATCCGATAAACAGACCCGTCAGCGTATATTTTATCCAGAATACGACTGCAAAACAGGCTCCTGCAGAAGCCATTTCCAAGAAGCGGAACGTCTTATCGGAGCCGCTGCTGAAATGCCGCACAGTGATATATATTGGTATCACCAGAAACGGCAGAACGAATTCCTCGCTTTCACCGCCACCGCAGAATGGCAGAAAAGATGTGGCAAAAAATCCGGTAAGCAGCACCGTCAGCCACCATATGAACCTGTTATCAGTAAGAGCTCGCGCTATTTTGGCGCTGAAAAACAGAAAAGCCGTGAAAAACAGGGTCTCGATAATGTATATGCCGATAAAGCTGCGCCTTGTGATAAGAAGTCCGACGCAATATATCAGGGAGTTTATCGTGCCGCGGTGTTCATGTACATCGCGGAAAAGAACGTCTCCACGCAGCATGCACCTTGCAGTTGTAACAAAGCATTGCTGGTCAGCGTTGACGTTAAACTTATAAAGGAAGGAATTCCTCGAATTGAGCGTCATAAAGAAAAATGCGCATAAAGCACACAGCAAAAGCGTCAAATATTCTTTCTTTTTGATCTTATTGTCCATTGCCAAACTCTCTTTCGTAATAATGTGGTCCAGAATCATTATACCTCTTATGAGCCGATATGTCAACGAAGCAAAAAAACTGCTTGACAAAACCGCGCATTTGTGCTAATATAAACGTATACAGTCAAAGCTATGACGAGGAAGGCTTTATCCGCGGTATTGCTCACAGAGAGCTGTCGTTCGGTGCGAGACAGCAGCAGTAAGGATACGGCACACCGCCTCCGAGCGCGTTTAATAAACGACGGGCGCTCCCGTTACAGAGCCAATGAGATGCGGAGGCTTCTCCGTGTGAATCAGGGTGGAACCACGGTAAAACATCGTCCCTTGCGTATTTGCGTGAGGGACTTTTTATTATCAGCACAGGAGGTGAGAAATTGAGCAATATCAAGTACAACGAGCAGGAAGAAGCATTCGAGCTGCCATACAAGCTGTGGGACGAGACCCGCATAGTCCGCTTCTACGTCGAGAGCGAGGACGAGATAATGCAGAACCTCAAAGGCATCGCGGAAAAGCTCGCAAAGCTCGACGGAAGCCGCAAACAGATAGCCGAGCTCCTCATCGACGACGGCTTCTACGAGGGCGGCGACGCGGAAGCTCTCGCGAAAATACTGGAATTGAACAATCCCTATGTCGACCTCGACGACGGCGAGCTCATCGTCTGTTTCGACGCCGGAACAAACGACGGCTATATGAAGGACTTTGTAAATATCGAACTCTTCGGCGATATATTTGAGATCACCGGCTGGGTAACATGATATGGAATATCCGATACGAAAGGATATCCGCCTCAATGGGTTTGATTATTCCCGGAACGGCGCGTATTTCGTTACCGTTTGCACGAAAGACCGACAACATTATATGTGGGATTATTTTAAACCTGTAGGGGGCGATGCCCACATCGCCCCGCAAATTAAAAATGATTATAATGATATATCAACACACTTACCATACGAATTAACGGATATCGGAAAAATCGTTCAAAAATATATTGTAAACATAAAAGGCATAACAAAATATGTTATTATGCCTAACCATTTACATATTATAATTGCAATCGAAAATGATATCGTCACAGACAACGGGGCGATGTGGGCATCGCCCCCTACACAATCGTTGCCGAAGCTGATACGTTCATTTAAAGTTCTTGTAACCAAAGAATTAGGATTCTCGCCGTGGCAGCGTAATTATTACGACCGCGTGATTCGAAACGAGCATGAATACAATGCGTTTTGGAAATACATTGAGACGAACCCGATGAATTGGGAAAGCGACGAATTATTCACAAAAGAATAAATTTTTTAAGGAGAGATGATCATGATAAAATTAACACTGAAGGACGGCAGCGTCCGCGAGATCGAGAATGCACAGCCTGCGGCTGAGATAGTCAAGGGTATTGGCATGGGACTTTACAAGGCTGCCTGCTGCGTAAAGGTAAACGGCGAGGTCAAGGATCTCCGCACCGTTATCGACAGCGACTGCGAGTTCGAGGTATGCACATTCGATGTCCTCGACGGCAAGAAGACTTTCTGGCATACAGCCTCACATATCCTTGCTCAGGCTGTAAAGAGACTCTACCCCGAGGCTAAGCTCGCTATCGGACCTGCTATCGACAACGGCTTCTACTACGATTTCGATCTCGAAAAGCCCTTTACTCCCGACGAGCTCGAGAAGATAGAGGCTGAGATGAAGAAGATAGTCAAGGAAGACCTCGCACTCGAGCAGTTCGAGCTCGCACCCGCAGAGGCTATCGCAAAGCTCAAGGAAATGGACGAGCCCTACAAGGTCGAGCTCTGCGAAGAGCACGCAGACAAGGGCGAGCCTATCTCGTTCTACAAGCAGGGCGA
>DEDQ01000034.1:89450-90292 GCA_002350065.1 Ruminococcus flavefaciens | reverse complement strand
GGAAACGAGAACAACAAGATGCTCTCACGCGTATACGCTATAGCATTCCCCAAGGCTTCACAGCTTGACGAATACCTCAAAATGATAGAGGAGGCTAAGCTCCGCGACCACAAGAAGCTCGGCAAGGAGCTCGGACTCTTCATGTTCGACCATACTGCTCCCGGTATGCCTTACTGGCTCCCGAGAGGCTGGAAGCTCTTCAACGCTCTTCTCGAATACTGGAGAGGCGTTCACGAGGATCACAGCTACACTGAAATATCCGGTCCTGTTCTCTCAAAAAAGGAGCTCTGGGTAACATCAGGTCACTGGGATCACTATCAGGACGGTATGTTCGTTATCCCTGCCGAGGAGGACAACGAAGTTTACTGCGCAAAGCCGATGAACTGTCCTAACGCAATAAAGGTCTACATGAACAAGCAGCGCTCATATAAGGAGCTTCCGCTTAAATTCAATCAGGTAGACGTTATCCACCGTAAGGAAAAGTCCGGCGAGCTCAACGGTCTGTTCCGCGTTCAGCAGTTCAGACAGGACGATGCTCATATCCTCGTAACAGAGGAGCAGATCGCTTCTGAGATAAACGATATCATGGATATCGCTACAGAGATCTACAACACATTCGGTCTCGAATACAAGGCAGAGCTCTCAACACGTCCTGACGATTACATGGGCGATATCAACGTATGGAACAAGGCTGAGGCTGACCTCAAGGCAATACTCGAGGAGAAGTACGGTCCTGACGGATACGAGCTCAACGAGGGCGACGGTGCATTCTACGGTCCTAAGATAGACCTCAAGATGAAAGACGCTATCGGACGTGAATGGCAGATGGGTACTATCCAGCT
>DEDQ01000034.1:86063-89430 GCA_002350065.1 Ruminococcus flavefaciens | reverse complement strand
TCTGACGGTTCTGAAAAGCAGCCTGTAATGATACACAGAGCTATATTCGGCTCATTCGAGAGATTCATCGGAATCATCACCGAAAACTTTGCAGGAGCATTCCCGTTCTGGCTCTCGCCTATGCAGGTAGGCATCGTTCCTATCCGCACAGAGCATAACGAGTACGCCAAGAAGGTAGCAGCTCTTCTCAAGAAGAACCGCATAAGAGCTGAGGCTGACTATACAGATGACAATATGAAGAACAAGATAAGAAGATTCAAGGACTACAAGGACCCGTATGTTGTCATCATCGGCGACAGCGAAGCTGAGAATGAGCAGGTTTCCATCAATATCAGAGGAAACAAGCAGCTCAAGAACGTTCCGCTCGACAAGTTCATCGAGATGTGCAGAACTATGAACGAAGAGCACTCACTCGATATCATAGATACTCTTTAAAAAAAATACCGCATAAAGAACGCGCCGGATATTTATCCGGCGCTCTTTTTGCGGTATTTCATTAATAGGTACCGAAAATCGTTTTCAGTCCGGTAAGGACTTTCTCGCCGACATTCTGCGAGTAAACTATCTCCGAAGCCTTTTCGGGACGGTTGGTGATGATATTGTCGACGCCGAGAGCCATCATGTTCTTTATCTCGCTGTTGTTATCGACAGTCCATACGAATATCCTCTTGCCGTTCTGATGAGCATTATTGACAACTGTCGAATTGACGAGCAGGTGATTCATGCTCAGCGCGTCGATGTATTTGAGCTGTGTGAACGCCGTAGTAGTCGCAACGTTCGCGATAAGACCGGTCTTGATGTTCGGGTCGAGCTGCTTCACGCGCTTCAGCGCCGCATACGAGAATGATGTAACGTAGCATGAATCCACGAAATGGTACTGATTTATCATGTCGACCGTCTTTTCAGCTGTGAGAAGAGCATCGCCGCGGTTCTTTATCTCGATATTCAGAAGTATGTCGTTGCCGATAAGCTCAAACACCTCCGAAAGCAGAGGTATACGCTCCTCGGCGAATTTTCCTTCCTTGCCGAACCAGCTTCCCGCGGAAAGCTGCTGGAGCTCCTCATAGGTGAAATCAGTAAGCTTGCCCTTGCCGTCGGTAGTCCGGTCGAGCTTTTCATCGTGGAACACAACAAGCTGTTCGTCCTTGGTGAGCTGAACATCGAGCTCTATGTAGTCGGCTCCGCTGTCGAGAGCATATCTGAATGCGGCGAGAGTATTCTCGGGAGCTTTTTTTGAAGCTCCGCGGTGAGCCGTTACCTGAGTGGGAGTGAAAATGCCCACGTTAAGGCTGATATTGCCCTTATGCAGAGCTCCGAGGTATGAATAGTTGAGGATAAGGCTTCCCGCAATGAGCGAGGAGTAAAGTATCGCACTGTGCGAACGTCTTAGGCGGTGACTTTTCCTGTTGGGGAGAGTTATCTTCTCGCCCTCAGGAACGTCTGCAAAGAATCTTCCCGTAAGCCAGCACATTACTGCCGGTGCAGCAAAAAACGCCGAAATAGCCGAGAATATCTCGCTCTCGTATCTGAGCACCTTGAGTGATGAAACAAGTGCCTTCTGCGGACTTGATACTCCCTTTATGAAAATGATTATCACGAAGCTTATCAAGAACGTTATCACGGCAGTTGCAAGCAGTATGAACAATGCCCATGTGATAAGCGATAACGCATTCTTTATCTTTTTGCCGCTGAAGAGCTTTTTGCTCTCTTTCAGGCACTCCGGAAACGGTCTTCCGGTGAGGATAAGATAGTGCAGCGAGTAGCTGTAGCTTATTATCAGCATCGAAAACAGGAGCTGTATCGCAATGTACACTATGAGTGCAGTTTTTCCGTCGACCGAATGCATAGCCGTCCTTATTATCGGCAGGACAGGCGCAAGGAAAATACCTGAGGCTATCGTAAACTGCGCAACAGGGACATAAACCATGTACGTGATAAAGCTGATTATGCCTCTGCCGCGGAAAGCCTTGCGGAAAGCGAAAAAGCCCTCGCGGAACATTCCTATGACCGAGAGCCGCTCGCCCTTTGCACAGCAGGAATAACAGGCTGTAAGCGCTGCTATCTCCACGAATGAAAACACAACTGCAAAGAAAAGGATAACGATTATCGCGACAATGGTTATGGGATTCTTCAGGTAGAACCACACCTTCTCGTCAGAGAGATACCGCACATGGGACACCTTCATCGTATATTTGAGCAGAAGCGTCAGCAGCGGAGCTCCTATCGCGACGAGCATGAGTTTATATATAAGCTCGAATATCAGAACGTCCGGCAGAGCCTTGATGAACATTCCGACAGATTTAAAAAAGTTCTTTTTCATCGTTTATCTCCGGAGAACAATGTTTGACGGAAGTCCGCCATTTTCCCATATATATTATAAATCCTGAGCGGTGAATTGTCAATAATTCGTTCATATTTTACCGCGAAAAAGACAAAAAAATCTGCGTTGACCAAGCCGGAGAACGCAGTTTGATAAAGATAGAGAAAAGATAAAATAGAAAGGGAATTGGGGGATTACTTAATCCTCCTTTAGTATATACGGGCTTTCTTAAAATAATCTTAAACTAAGCTTAAAACTTGCCGGTAAATTTTGCCTTTATTATGCTGTAGCCATAGGGCGGAACTATGAGCGTATCGTCCTCGTATTTGCCGAGGAACTGCTCGTACCTGCCGAAATTGAAGAAGTATTCGCTGACATTATTGAACACGAATTCCTCGCCTGTACGGTTTATGAAGAAGATGTAATCGGTCTCGCTGCCCTGCCTTGTGAAAGCCATAACGCGGTCGTCGAGTATCTGTCCGCGGTTTATGACGAAGTAAGTCCTGCCGCTTTTGAGATTGGGTATAGACTTTCTCACGCGTGAGAGCTCCTTCACGTATTCGATGAGCTCATGGTCCTCATTGCCCCAAGGATAGCACCGGCGGTTGAAGGGGTCCTTGTAGCCCTGCAGACCTGCCTCGTCGCCGTAGTATATGCACGGCACGCCCGGCAGGAAAAACATCAGCGCCATCGCCGTTTTCAAGAGGTTTTTGCCGTATTCGTACTGCTCGTTCGAGAGCCAGCGCTCAGCCATCCAGTCCTTGTCCTTATCTCCGCAGTATTCGCCGCCGAGACGGTTTATCGCACGCTCGATATCATGAGTCGAGACGAAATTCATGAGCGTATCTATAGCCGGCTTGGGGTAGTGCTCGAGTATAGTCATTACCGAATAGATGAAATCGCGCGGGTCACCGCCCTTTACGTAGTTGATTATAGCCTCGCGGAACGGATAGTTCATGACGGAATCGAGCTGGTCTCCAAGGAGATAGCGGCGCTTTACACCGTAGCATTCCTTGTTTGTGGCATCCTCCCACACCTCGCCGATGA
>DEDQ01000034.1:85883-86020 GCA_002350065.1 Ruminococcus flavefaciens | reverse complement strand
AGGAACTGGTCGGGGAGCTCGTCCGCAACGTCAAGGCGGAATCCGGCTGCTCCTTGTTTGAGCCAGTAGTTGATAATGCCCTCCTCGCCGCAGATGAACTTGGTATAGTCCTCGTCGTTCTCGTTAACGTTCGGGAG
>DEDQ01000034.1:85553-85740 GCA_002350065.1 Ruminococcus flavefaciens | reverse complement strand
AGGATTATGGATATGCCGAGCTTTTTCGCCGCCTTGCAGAGCTCCGAGAAGTCCTCATTCGTGCCGAGAAGAGGGTCTATCTTGGTATAGTCGGCGGTGTTGTAGCGATGATTCTCGTGAGCCTCGAATATCGGATTGAGGTATATGCACGTAACGCCGAGCTCATGCAGATACGGGAGCTTTTCCT
>DEDQ01000034.1:85117-85305 GCA_002350065.1 Ruminococcus flavefaciens | reverse complement strand
TGGCAGTTGACACGCTTTATGTAGCGGCGAATGCCGCCGCAGGTGTACGAAAAGTAATAATAGTGTACTCCGCTGTAGCGTGCGTTGTATTCGCATGAGTATACGAAACAGCCGTCCTCTGCGGAGGTGACGTTCATCGGAATGAATCGCTCCTTGAAGCCGGTCCTGAAAAGCACGAGAACAGGCGG
>DEDQ01000034.1:84729-84963 GCA_002350065.1 Ruminococcus flavefaciens | reverse complement strand
ATGTATCATAGATAGGTTTCATAGCGTTTTCCTCCGAAAGATTCAGGTAAAAATTTATACTAATTGTAAAGCTAAAAGGAAGGACGTTCAGTTGCCGTGAACGTCCTATTCAGGGAACGCCGGAGCCGGCGTTCCCGCTAAAAGTCATGTCTTATACGATCATCTGAGGTGCCAGATGTTGTCAGCATACTCGGTAACAGCGCGGTCAGCAGAGAAGATACCTGCTCCGGCGAT
>DEDQ01000034.1:84007-84585 GCA_002350065.1 Ruminococcus flavefaciens | reverse complement strand
ACATCGTTGAATGTGCAGCCGTTGATGCCCTTGTACATACGGTCGATAGCCTCGTGGATACGGCTGTCGCTCGAGTAGTAGTTGACAGGCGCATAGCCTCTTGCCTTGAGGTCGTTTACCTCGGGAGTCGTCATGCCGAAGATAACGATATTGTCCTCGCCGCAAGCCTCTCTTATCTCGATATTAGCACCGTCGAGGGTTCCGAGAGTGATAGCGCCGTTGAGCATGAGCTTCATGCAGCCTGTACCGGAAGCCTCTGTACCTGCGAGAGATATCTGCTCGGAGATATCAGCTGCGGGCATAAGGAGCTCGGAAAGAGTTACGCAGTAGTTCTCGAGGAATACGACCTGAAGCTTTTCGGATATCTTCGGATTCTTTCTTATCTCCTCCGAGATAGCCCAGATGAGCTTGATTATCTGCTTTGCAAGATAGTATCCGGGAGCAGCCTTTGCAGCAAAGATATACGACTTGGGAGTAAAGTCTGCATCGGGGTTGTTGAGCAGATATGCGTAATCTGTGAGGATATTCATAACGTTGAGGTGCTGTCTCTTGTATTCGTGGAGACGCTTTACCTGTAC
>DEDQ01000034.1:83756-83983 GCA_002350065.1 Ruminococcus flavefaciens | reverse complement strand
CCGTTGCTCTTCTTGACGTATTTAGCGAAGTTTTCCTTAGCAAGCTTCTTTACGTCCATGAGCTTTGTGAGAACTTCCTCATCGTCCTGATATGCGCGGAACTTTTCAAGCTCAGAAGCGTCCTTGACGAACTTGCTGCCGATAGTGCTCTTGAGGAGCTTTGTAAGTCCGGGATTTGACTGTGTGAGCCAGCGTCTGTAAGCGATACCGTTGGTAACGTTCTTGAA
>DEDQ01000034.1:83467-83589 GCA_002350065.1 Ruminococcus flavefaciens | reverse complement strand
GACATACGTGTGGTCTTTGCGCTGTCGCCGCCGTTTCTCTCCATGAGAGACTGGCAGTAGCGGTTGTTTATCTCAACTATGATAGAGAAGATACGCGGGATAACGTGCTTAACGAGGTTAAC
>DEDQ01000034.1:82876-83280 GCA_002350065.1 Ruminococcus flavefaciens | reverse complement strand
CCGTAAACCATCATGTGGTTGTTTACGATATCGCCGATAGAAGCCGCACAGAGGAAGTACTGCTGTCTCAGACGGAGGCTCTTGCCCTCGAGGTGGTTATCGTTCGGGTAGAGTATCTTTGAGATAGCGTTGGCGATAGAGTTCTGAGCAAGAGCGCTTGCGTAATCGCCCTTGTTGAACATATTCATATCAAAGCTGGGAGCCTTTGCTGCCCACAGACGAAGAACGGATACGCCCTCTCCGCCATAGCCTGATACGTACATATCATAAGGAGTAGCAACAACAGTGTTGTAGTTTACGTGCGAGATATAATGATACTGATTGTCCCAGTATTCCTGAAGGTCACCCTCGAAGTGGATATCTATCGAGAGCTCGGGCTTGGGAACGAGCCATACGCTTCCGCC
>DEDQ01000034.1:81130-82813 GCA_002350065.1 Ruminococcus flavefaciens | reverse complement strand
CCGTACTCGTAGCAGATAGAGTAGCCCATTGCCGGGAAGCCTGTAGTAGCAAGAGCGTCAAGATAGCAGGCTGCAAGACGTCCGAGGCCGCCGTTTCCGAGACCTGCATCAGGCTCATGCTCGAATACCTTATCAAGATTTATAGTGTACTCCTTGAGCATTGAACGAACATCGTCAGCTATCTCAAGGTTGTAAAGGCTTGTTTTGAGGGAACGTCCCATGAGGAATTCCATTGAGAGGTAGTATATCTGCTTGCCGCCCACGGAATGGGTGTGGTTGATGAAGCTCTGTCGCTTATTTCCCAGAATATCAACGATTATAGAAGAAAGCACCTGATAGACCTGTTTATCAGAAGCCTCCTCGGGAGTAACGCTGTAAAGAGACTGGAGCTTCTTGGGAAATTCCTTTTTTATCTCTTCCATAAGAGGGTTGGTTTTCTTGTTAGCCATATCTGATTCTCCGTTCTGCCGCAGGAGCGGCTTTATTACCGTTTGTATATTTTTCACATTTTATCACAAACGTAATATTGCTGTATTATCGTTTCATCCTTTACAAACAGTATATTATATATTGTACCATGTTTTGTGCTGATTTTCAATTGTATATTTCAACAAATATTTTTCAACATAATAAATATATTACTGAAACAAAAGTGAGAAAATAGCAGATTTGCAAAAATAAACAAGATTTTTATTGTAGGAAATGTATAAATATCAAATTTTATCGAATTTCAGTTGTGCAAAATCACAACAAGCTTTTGTTGCCAAATCCGACAGATTTATTTAAAAAATAAAACTTGCTAAAACTGCAAAAAACATTTGAAATCCGCACCGTTATGTGGTATAATATATTCACATACATTTTCCGGCAGGAAAAAAACTGTGTAGAATCGAAAAAGAAAGGGAATGATACCCAAATGGAAAAGAAAAAAGGTTTGTCGATACTCAAAATCATGCTCATCATAATCTGCGTTTCGTGCGTTGTAGTATCGTTATCGGTGAATATTCTCTTCTCGAAGAAGAATACTCCCAATATCTTCGGCAGATACGTGTATATCGTTGAAGACCCCAACCCTATGGCGAGCGACCTCACAACAGGCTCGGCTCTTCTTGCCAAGGACGCCGCTAACCTTCGTCCTTCCGTAGGCGATATCGTTCTCTGCTATCCCGCCGACGCTCCCGATAAGCTCAGCATCAGAAGCATCAGCTACATCGCTGACGGCGACGACGGCACACAGAGCTTCTACACCAAGGACGACCTCCACGACGATACCACCGATTCGATAGCAAGAGACAAGATAGTTGCTATCTGCACAGGCTATCCCGAAAGCGAGGCTCTCGGCGGATTCATCAGATTCACTCAGGGCATCAAGGGAATAATACTTCTTCTCGTTATCCCGAGCGTTGTCCTCGTTATATTCATAATCGCAGGCATCGCAAAGGCTATCTCAGGCAAGGAAGACGACGAGTACGAATTCTATGAATACGAAGAGGCTATCGAAAATGCCAAGACCGAAGCTCAGAAGAGAATGTCCGGCGACCCGCTCTTCGAGCCCGAGCATGACAACTTCGTAACATCTGAGCTCGAGCGCAAGAAGATGTCTATCGCTGAGCATTTCAGCCAGAAAGAAGTAAACCACGATTCTCCCTACCAGAAGGAAAGAGAACGCACAATGCAGTTCAA
>DEDQ01000034.1:74961-80988 GCA_002350065.1 Ruminococcus flavefaciens | reverse complement strand
ACTGCTGAGGCAGAACGTGCAGGCTCAGTAAGCGTCAAGACTTCTGCTCCCGAGCAGGACAGGATAACAGACAACACCGGTATCCTCTCGACAGCTCAGGTAGAGGAGCTCACAAGAGAAGAAGCTCCGAGATATGCAGCTCCGCGCGCTTCACGTCCCGCTCCTTCACCCGCTCCCGCGCCGAGAAAGAGCAGCTCGCCTGACATCTCTGATATCCTCAACCAGACAGACCTCGAGCGCAAGGCTAAGAACCCCTCGGATATGTCAGTTGACGACCTCCTGAAGATGATAGAGAGCGAAAAGAACAAGCTTTGATATTTTTAAGGCGGACCAATGGTCCGCCGATTTATTATAATAGTATATATGAGGTGTATGCATGAAAAAAAGCAGAACGTTCCTGAAATTCATACTTATCGTTTCGGCAGTGATGTTCGGACTTACGATATTATTGCTGTATTTCTCGGCAAAACGAGCCGAAAACGACCAGTATATCCAGATAGATACCGAAACCATGAAGCTTATCCAGCTCGACCCGCCAAAAGAGGGCGACCCTATCGCGATAGTTGATACCTCGCTCGGAGAATTCAGATTCGTGCTGTATCCTGAGCAGAGCCCCGAAGCCGTGAAGAATTTCACCTCGCTTGCCGAGAGCGGCTTCTACGACAACACCTACATCTACAACGCGGAGGAAGGCGTTTACGCTTCCGCAGGCTGTAAGCAGAAAAACGGCGAGCTCCCCGAGGGCTATGACAAGTCACATGAAATAATCGAGCGTGAGCTCAGTCAGGACCTCTGGCCCTTCAAAGGCGCAGTTTGTATGCTCAACACCGAAAAGGAGAGCACTTTCAAGAACAAGCTCATGGGCGGCGGAAAATACTTCAACGGAAGCCGCTTCGCACTCATAAACTCTATCGAGTTCACCGACGAGCTCCGCGAGCAGCTCCGTGAGGTCTCAGGCAGCAAGGAGCTCGGCGAAGCCTTCATCAAAAACGGCGGAGTCCCGAATTTCTCACAGCAGATGACAGTAATAGGTCAGACCTACGAGGGCCTCGACGTCATCGACGCTATAACCCGCGTGAAAACCGAAAACGACGGACATATAAAGCGTCCGATAGAAGACCTGATGATAAATTCAATAAAAATTGATAAATTTAAAGCAGACGAAAAATAGCCGTTTTTAAGGCATTGTGAAAGAATAATCCCCGTTATTGACAAAAGGTTTGCCGGAATATGACTAAAATTATTCGGAAACTATTTACAAATTCGTCAAGATGTAGTATAATGTAAAGGTTGAGATATAAACTAACTATATCCATACGACGAAAAAGAGAGATTTTAAAGGGAATTTTCTATCAACATATTCAAGGAGTGGAATCAATGCTTAAAAGAAGACTTCTTGCAGCGGCTCTCTGCGCACTTACAGCTACCTGTGCAATGACTGCCTGCGGTAAGGACATCGATATCAGCGACGGCACCTCCGTTTCAACTACTGAAAAGGCTGCGCCGGAAAACGTTGATATCGCAAACTATACAGCTCCCGAAAAGGGCGATACCATTATCGAGATGAAAATAAAGGACTACGGAACAGTAAAGATACGTCTTTTCCCCGAATACGCCGACAAGGGCGTTGAGAACTTTATCGGTCTCGCTGAAAAAGGCTACTACGACGGTCTTTCATTCCACCGCGTTATAAAGGACTTCATGATACAGGGCGGCGACCCCATGGGAACCGGTTCGGGCGGCGAATCAATGTGGGGCGGCGAATTTGACGGCGGCACGAATGCGCACCTCGTTCATGCGGCAGGCGCTCTCGCTTATGCAAATTCCGGCAGCACAGCTACTGACGGAAGCCAGTTCTACATCGTTACAGGCGTTCAGAACATCACTGATGATGTTTTCAGTCAGTATGAGCAGTACGGCTACGCCTTCTCAGACAAGCAGAAGGATTTCTACAAGCAGAACGGCGGAGCTCCTTTCCTCGACGGAAATTATACAGTATTCGGTCAGGTATACGACGGACTTGATATCATCTTCAAGGCTCAGTACGTAGGCACTGACGCAAACGACAAGCCCCTCAGCGACCTCATCATCGAGTCGGTTAAGGTAGGCAAATACAACGGCGAGGAGCTCAAATGGCACCTCAGCGATTACAACTACGACGACCCCACAGCTCAGGACGTTGTAAACTTTACAGCTCCCGAAAAGGGCGAGACAGTAGTCAACATGAAAATAAAGGACTACGGCGACGTTAAGATAAAGCTCTTCCCCGAGTACGCTCCCAAGGGCGTTGAGAACTTTGTAACTCACGCTAAGGAAGGCTACTACGACGGTCTTACGTTCCACCGTGTTATCAACGACTTCATGATACAGGGCGGCGACCCGAGCGGCGACGGCACCGGCGGCGAGTCCATATGGGGCGGCAAGTTCGACGGCGGCAAGTATTTCAATCTCATTCATGCCGCGGGCGCGGTCGCATATGCAAATTCAGGCTCGACCTCCACTAACGGAAGTCAGTTCTATATAGTTACCGGCAAAAAGTACACCGACGACGACTTCGCTCAGCTCGGAACCACTCTCTCAGCTTCTGCTGAAAAGGTCTACAAAGAGCAGGGCGGCACACCTTTCCTTGATGGCAGCTACACTGTTTTCGGTCAGGTATACGACGGACTCGATCTCATCTTCAAGGCTCAGACTGTTGACACAGACGACAACAACAAGCCCAAGACCGATCTCGTGATCGAATCTGTGACAGTTGAAGAATACAACGGAGAAAAGCTCCGCTGGTATATTTCCGATTACGACGGCTCAGCAGAGGATACTTCCGAGGCTGAGACAACTGAAGCTGAAACAACTGAGGCAGAGACCTCAGAGGCAGCTTCCGAGGCTTCAACTGAGACCACAACTGCCGAATAAGCAGATATCCATGTATAGTAATAATAACAAAAGAAAGAGTTCAGGAGCAGATAAATAAGAATCCTGAAAAATAAGGAGAGAATTCATTTGGATAAGTTTGTTATCAAGGGCGGCAGACGCCTTGAAGGTGAAGTTACGATAAGCGGAGCCAAGAATGCCGCAGTAGCTATTCTTCCGGCAGTTATACTGTCAGATGAGCCCTGCACAGTTGAAAACGTCCCCACCATAAGCGATGTTACCATAAGCCTTCGCATTCTCGAAGAGATGGGCGCAAAGGTAACTCCCGTAGGAAAGGACGCTTACAGGATAGACCCCACAACTATCGACAAGTTCTGCGTACCCTATGAAACTGCAAGAAAAATGCGTGCTTCGTATTATTTCCTCGGCGCACTGCTCGGAAAGTTCAACAAAGCCCGCGTATCAATGCCCGGCGGATGTCCTCTCGGCGACCGCCCGATAGACCAGCACCTCAAGGCTTTCTCGGCTCTCGGTGCGAATTACAGTCTCAGTCAGGGCATGATAGACCTCAGCGCTGACAAGCTCAGAGGCAGCCAGATATTCTTCGACGTTGTAACAGTCGGAGCTACGATGAACGCAATGCTCGCAGCCGTAAAAGCTGAGGGTCTCACTATCATCGAAAATGCCGCTAAGGAGCCCCATATCGTTGACCTCGCAAACTTCCTCAACTCTATGGGAGCAAATATCATGGGCGCAGGTACTGACGTTATCAAGATAAGAGGCGTCGAACACCTCCACGGCACTACTTACGCAGTTATCCCCGACCAGATAGAGGCAGGCACCTTTATGGTAGCTATCGCAGCTACAAAGGGCGACGCTATAGTCAAGAACGTTATCCCCAAGCATCTTGAATCCATTACAAAGAAACTTGAAAAGATAGGCGTTAACATCGAGCAGTACGACGACAGCATCAGAGTATGGGTCGACGGACCGCTTGTAAAGGCTAATATAAAAACTGCTCCACACCCCGGATTCCCGACAGATATGCAGTCGCAGATAGCAACTCTGCTCACTCTCGCTGAGGGCACGAGCATCATCACCGAGAACATCTGGGAACAGCGTTTCCGCTACGTTGACGAGCTCAGACGCATGGGCGCAGATATAACAGTAAACGGCAAGATAGCTCTTATCGAGGGCACAGGCAAGCTCATGGGAGCTCCCGTAAAGGCTTGCGACCTCAGAGCCGGTGCTGCGCTTATCATCGCCGGTCTCGCGGCAAGCGGAGTCACCGAGATAGAGGACATCTACCACATCGAGCGCGGCTACGACTGCATGGAGGGCAAACTCCGTGCAATGGGCGCAGATATCGAAAAGGTAAGCGTTCCGGATAAGCCGAATACGGAATCAGAACCCGCAAAGGCGGCAGGATAAAGAAAAGGCAGATACCTTTCAGGTATCTGCCTTTTTTGCTTTTCATCAATACGGAAGAGTGAATGTACCCGCGCGCCACGAGCCGTCAGACTTTATGACTGCCGAGAATTTCTTATCCTCGCTGTAGGGTTCATCGCCCCAGCTCGAACCGTCGTAGTAATTGCGGACAGTGAAGAATATCTCGCTGCCGTCCTTGCTGTCAACACTTACGACCTCGGACTTGACATAGAATATATTAGAGCCTCTTGCACCGTTGAGGCAGTATGCGTGACCGTTCTCCTCTTTGTAGGTCTCCTCGATGTTGTCAGGGTAGCTATCGCTGAAAACCTTCTGATAGTCGGCTCTTACGTCTGCGAGAGAGTTTATGCCCGGCGAGGTAATGAGGTAAAACTGCCAGCCGTACTCATTCTCGATATAATTGCTCGTATCAAGTGTATACGGACAGCCTACTGAATAATTGAAGCTGGTCTCGCAGGCTTTGGTGAAGAGCTCCTGAGCCTTTGCGATAAGAGCTGCGTCCTCGCTGTTTGCGGCATTTGCGCTGGAAGCGGTCGTAGTACTCTCGGCAGATGATGTCGTCTTGGCGGAGGATACTGCTCCGGAAGCGGCAGCTGTCCCCTCGGCGGAAGCGTCAGACGCCTCTGTTGAAGCCTTTGTAGGAGCCGTTGACGAGCCGTTGTCGTGTACGGATACCTTGTTGCCGCATGAAGCAAGTCCGCAGAGCATAGCTGCTGCGATGATAGCAATAGTGGTCTTTTTCATAGTATTGTTCCTTTCTTAATCTTCATCAGGGTCATCGAGAACGAAATCTATCGTTCCCTCGCTTACATTGACTGACGCGCAGGTCACCTGCACTGTATCTCCGAGCTTGTAGGAAACTCCGCTGAATTTCTCGGTAAGAGCTACCGGCTCGGTGTAGTCGTACTCGCCCTCGGGCAGAGTGCGTATATGCACAAGACCCTCGACCGTATTCGGGAGCTCGGCATAGAATCCGTACTCGGTAACGCCGGATATCTTAGCCGTGAAGGTCTCGCCTATGTGCTGTTTCATATATTCCGCCTTGTAGCAGTCCTCGCATTCGCGCTCGATAGCAACGGCGCGGAGCTCCGCATTCGTTGAAGCCTCGGAAGCCTTCGCGGCAAAGCCGCTGTAGCGCTTACTGAGCCATTTCTCATCGTAGCCGGCGAGAATATCAGTGATTATGCGGTGTATCGCAAGGTCCGGATACCGGCGTATCGGCGAGGTGAAATGCGCATAATCCGCGAGCACGAGACCAAAGTGACCAAGTGCCTCTTCGGAGTATTTCGCCTTTGCCATTGAGCGCAGCACCATCATATTGACGGCTTCAAACTTGTCGGTATCCCTCGCATTGTTGAGTATCTCTGCCGCATGAGCCGGCTTGAACTCCTGAAAATGCGGGTATTCGACGCCTGCCTTGCGGAGCATCTCGCAGAGTGCAGCAGTCTTTTCCTCGGGCGGAGCTTCATGCACGCGGTATACGAACGGCACGTTCTTCTCCTTTGCGAGCTTTGCCGCTGCTTCATTCGCGGTGAGCATGAATTCCTCGATTATCCGCTCGGACTTGCCGCGCTCGCGCGGCTGAACATCGCGGCAGATGCCGTCCTCGCCGATTATGAGCTTGCTCTCGGTAGTTTCAAGCTCGGGAGCGTGTCTGCGCTGCTTCTTATTAATAAGCACGTCTGCAAGCTCGTTCATGAGCGGGAG
>DEDQ01000034.1:73291-74833 GCA_002350065.1 Ruminococcus flavefaciens | reverse complement strand
TCGGGCGAGAGCTCGGTGAATGCTGAGAGAGTGAGCCTGTCCTCGTCGGGATTAAGCGAGCAGATGCCGTTTGAGAGCTCCTTCGGGAGCATGGGAATGACCTTGTCGGCGTAGTAAATGCTCGTTCCTCGGCGCAGAGCCTCCTTGTCGAGTTCGCTGTTTCCGCGGACGTAATGCGAAACATCGGCGATATGAACTCCGAGGAGGTAGCCTTTCTCCGTTCTTGAAACCGAGACTGCATCGTCGAGGTCCTTCGATTCAGCGCTGTCAATGGTGAATATCGGCAGCCCGCGGAGGTCCTCACGGTTGTTGAAGCTGTATTCCTGCACTCCGCCCTCGGATATCCTGCGGGCTTCCTTGAGCGCATCTGCCGGAAATTCCTCGGGAGCGCCATGAATGCTCAGTATCGACTTCGCACACGACTGAGCGAGCTCGCTGCTGCCGAAAACAGAGGTGATACGCACCTTATGCTCGGCATGACGCCTGCCGCGGCTGACTATCTCCGCGAGCACCTTGTCTCCCTCGGCAAAGCTTACGGCGCTGTCCTTTGCTATTATCATATGGTTGCGTGAAGCAATGTCCGGCACGAGGAAGAGCTCGCCGTCTACGCGCTCGATACGTCCGGTAAGAGTGGAGCTTCCGAAGCTGAGGATATCGACTATCTCGCCCTCGGGCTCGCCGGAGCGTGAGGCTATATCCGCGATGAGCACGCGGTCGTGCGGCATAGCTCCGAGCATACACTTTCCGGGAATGAAGTATTCAACGCCGCTGTCGGTCATTGCAAAGCCGAATGTACGGCTGAGACGGGTCACCTCGCCGGTCTTGAGCCCGAGCTCAGAGCAGAGAGCAGCCTTCATGCCCTTTCTCACGGTAACTACGCCCTCGTCGCGGAGCTCCGCGAATGCGGCGGCGAAGTTTTCTCTGCCGTTCTTTTTGGTGCGGCATTTGGTCTCGAGCTGAGCGACAGGCATGGTCTTTTTGCCGTTTGCCTTGAGGAATGTCACTATCTTGTTCTTGTAGCTCTCAATACTTACCTGATCCGCGCCCTTTTTTTCAGACGCTTTTTTCTTTGTTTTTCCTGCCATATATTATCTCCTGTGGTAAATGTATCTAAAATAAAATCAGCCCCGTGACGCAGGTCACAGGGCGTTTTATCACTTGTTAACGAAGAGCGGCACAATGTTGAGCGCGAGTGTTACGATAAAAAGTATTATACCGAAAACTCTTGTTATCTTTGCGAGTATCGCCTCACGCGATCTGCCCTCGTTCTTGCCGTAGAATGAATCTGTGCTTGCACCTGTAAATGCAGCAGTCATGCTGTCCTGTGATTTCTGCTCCTGAGCGAGACAGATGATTATGGTTAATAAGCATATGAGAAGGAGAACTGCTCCTCCGACGATTTCTAACACTGACATGATGTTACCTCCGTAAATTTTGGTATAAAACGGCATACAGCCGAATATTTCAATTAGCTTTACTATTATATCACAATGCCGAAGCATTTGCAAGGTGCATATAAAGAAAATGAGAGAGAATTTTACA
>DEDQ01000034.1:71575-73215 GCA_002350065.1 Ruminococcus flavefaciens | reverse complement strand
ACATCTGTCTGCGGACAAGGAGGAATATCATGCAGGAAAACATCATCAAAAAAGACCACAACATTATAATAGAAAACCGGAAAAGCATGACCGTATCCGGCATCACCGACGTCGACAGCTTCGACGAAAAGGCGATATGCCTTTATACTCAGCTTGGCGAGCTGACCGTGCAGGGGCGTGAGCTGCATATCGACTCGATGAGCGTAGAGACCGGAGATATGACCATAACCGGCGATATATGGGCGGTCGTCTATGGCGACCGCGACAGGAAGGGTCCGCTTTCGGCACTGGGAAGGCTTTTCCGATGAATGTGCCCGAGACCTTCTTCTCCGTGCATGAGGAGCTTGTGCTGTTCGCGCTCTCGTGCATAGCGGGAGCCGTTATCGGAATATGCTACGACGTTCTGCGGGCGCTGAGGCTCGCTTTCCCGCACGGGATATGGCTCACCGCCGCCGAGGACGCTGTATTCCTCGGAGCGTATGCGGTCTTTTTGTCGGCATTCGCCTCAGCCGCCGCTCGCGGAGAACTCCGTTTTTACTATATCATCGGCAACGCGGCAGGCTTCTCGCTGTATTTTTTCACGCTCGGGAGCATAGTCATGCGAACTCTTCGGAAGCTAATGACTGCCGCGGGGACGGTTTTTAAGTGGATAACAGCTCCGTTTCGGCGAGTTAATGTGCTAATATGTAGAAAAGCAAGAGCCAAATTTGTGGGAAGTTCCAAAAGTTTAGTAAAATTTATTAAAAAGATGAAAATGCACTTGCATTGCAAGCTCCATTTGTTGTATAATAAAACAGAAAATAAAAAGAGAAAGAACGTGAACATCGTTGCCAAAAAGAATAAAAACAAAAATAAAGAAAAAAGGTCTGTTCAATAAAGGTCTTTTTCAGCTCGCTGCAGTGGCTGTAATAGCCGGCTGCGCTGTTCTTATTGTAACAACTGAAAAGGATTGCAGCGATAAAGAGAAGGAGCTTTCCCGCATTCAGTCAAAGATAGACGCTTGCAGAATGGAAAATGAGGATATGCAGAGAACTCTCGACAGCGACGACCTCTCAGCCTATATGGAAAAGATCGCTCTCGAAGAAAGAGACTACGCTTATCCGAACGAGCGCCGCTTCTACGACAGGTCAAGAGACTGACCCATGCAGGTAATTATTAAGCAAGGAGTATCATATCGCTATGCAGCTTGAGATAGGTAAGATTTATACAGGCAAGGTAAAGGGCATCACTCAGTACGGCGCTTTCGTCGATATCGACGGCGGCGGCTCGGGAATGGTACATATCTCCGAAATAGCCAATACCTTCGTCAATGAGATACGCGACCACCTCACTGAGGGTCAGGAGGTCAGGGTCAAGGTCATCGGCATAAACGAGGCGGGAAAGGTCAGCCTTTCCATAAAGAAAGCTGCCGGAAACGAGGGCGAGGCTCAGGAGAAAAAGCCGCATCCGGCTCAGAACAGAGAGCGCAGGAGCAAGCCTCTTGTGTGGGAGCCTAAAAAGACTGTTCCGCAGTCGGAAATGACCTTCGAGGACATGATGTCGCACTTCAAGCAGTCAAGCGAGGAACGTATCGGTGACCTTAAAAGAAGCACCGACAGAAAAAACGGTACAAGAAGAAAATGATTAAAGAGCGGATATTT
>DEDQ01000034.1:71204-71405 GCA_002350065.1 Ruminococcus flavefaciens | reverse complement strand
CCCAACTCACGGGCTTACTCTGTACAAAAGGCATAATCTGCTTTCGCTCGCTGGCACATTACTTGCAATGGTCGCCGGCAATTCTGTAGGGTCGGATATTATCCGCCCGCCGCTATTCGCTTTTGTGAGGGACAGCGCCCCGACGTCCCTGCACTTGCTTGACAATTATTTATCTTTGTGGTACAATTGAATCGGTTTTTT
>DEDQ01000034.1:59862-71139 GCA_002350065.1 Ruminococcus flavefaciens | reverse complement strand
ATTTCTGTGTAAGATGACGGAAAATATCCAAGCAGATTCAGTACAAAGACGTCAGGCGGTCTTTGTGCGGTGTTGCCTTAAAGCTCCGCGGTTTTCCGGCGGAGCGAGAAAAGATAATAGAAATGAGGGTAAATATGGACAACGAATTCGATACAAATCTAAACAGCGAAAACTTTCAGCCTGCTCCGGAAGAAGCCGCTCCTGAGAGCATTCCCGCCGCAGAGGGAGCTCCCGCAGAAAGCGCTCCTGCTCCGGAAACTGCCGCCGAAACAGCCGCTCCCGCTGAGCCCGTGAAGAAGAAAAAGAAGAAAAAACGCTTCACGCTCAAAAAGGAGTTCACTATCTTCGCGATAAGCGCCGCTTTCTGCTTTACGGTATGCTTCTTTGCTCCGGCAGACATCTTCATCGGCAATCAGCACGATTTCGCCATAAGCGCTCCGCGTATACTCTACCCGCTGTTTGAGGCAGCCTGCATAACTACCGTTGCATTGATGATATTCCTCAACATCATGCTCGCCATCAACGTGAGACTGTGGAAGATAGTCTCTTCGCTCATATCAGGACTTCTCCTTGCCGGCTATTCGCAGATGATGCTGATGAACGGCCGCATGGTATCCATAACCGGCGACGCGGCTCCGTATTCAGTGCGTTCCAAGTTCAACCTTGCGAATCTGGCGATATTCATAGCTATCACGCTTACGCCGACATTGTTCATGATAATCTCCGGCGACCTCAAAAAGAAAAAGAAGAACCGCTTCCACATGAGAGCGCTCACGTATATCTCCGTTGCCCTTTTCATCATGCAGGGAGTAGGCATCGGCGGACGTCTTGCTAAAATAGGCATCGAAAAGAGCGATGACTCACAGTTCGAGAGCTTCTTCTCGCTAAATGGCGCGACAGACCTCAGCTCCGACGAAAACATCGTAGTATTCCTCACAGACCGCCTTGACGCCGACTGGATGGAGACTCTCCTCGACGATTACCCCGAGCTTAACGACGAGCTTGCGGATTTCACGTTCTACGCAAACAATACTTCCGGATATACCAACACCTTCCCGGCTGTTGCACAGATGCTCACAGCTCATAAGTACGACGGCGGCGAGTGGGTGCCCTACCTTGACGAAAGCTGGAAGGGTCAGACCGTTCCGCGCAGACTCCACGAGAACGGCTACACCGTTAATATGCTCATCGACAGCTCGACAACTTTCTCGAAATACAGCAATCTCAAGGGTCAGTGCGACAACATAAGGTCAGCTGAGAACTTCGTGGATTACAACTATTTCGGACCTCACGGAATACTCCGCACAATGGCGCATTTCTCGCTCGGAAAGCTCTCGCCCTACCTCGTAAAGGGAAGACTCATGAACGGCTACGCGGCTGACTTTTCAAGCAAGTTCTACGTTATAACTGCTGATATCCCCGAACGCCTTGACGCTTCTATCGGTATGGATTCGGACATGAAAATATACCAGTATGTCAAGAAAAACGGCATAAACGCAAACAGCCCCTCCAAGACATTCACATTCATTCATCTCGATTTCATGCACGACAACAGCAAGGCTCTCTCGAACCTCTACGACGGCTTCGAGGGCGAGGTTGACAAGTACACAACTGCACGCGGCGGCTTCGAGCTCCTCAACACCTACTTCGAGGAGATGAAAAAAGCCGGAGTTTATGATAATTCCACTATCGTTGTCCTCGGAGACCACGGTCACCCGCCTGTGGAAATAGAGGTGGACAAGAAGAAAAGCCTCGAAGAATCCGTAAGAACTTCACTGTTCATCAAGCCTGCCGGAGCTAAGGGCGATAAGCTCACTATCAACAAGGAGGCTGAGCTCTCGAACGATTACTTCCCCGCAAGCATTCTCGATTTTGCCGGAATATCGCACGATGACCTCGGTCCCTCGTATAACGAGCTCATGGCAAGCGGCAACTATCCCGAGAGATACCTCAAGGTATACTGCTGGCACGGCATCGGCAACATCGAGGATATCCTCAAATACGAGATAAGCGGCGACGCTTCGGACTTCAGCAACTGGAAAGTAGTTGAACGCAAAGGCAAGCCTGCAACTGAATAATTATTCAAGGCTCGGGATATTCCCGAGCCTTTTTGTGCAATATGCCAGATAAAGGAAGCTTTTCTTGTAAAATTCGGCGGATTCTATTGACAGAAAGATAACTATTTGCTATAATAGCTTTGTATAGTGTATTATAGGATATTTGCAAATATCCGCTCAGAAAAAGATAAACGTCCGTATCCGGCTGACGCTCCTACAGAAAAAGGCTCGCCGCTGCGGATATGCAAGGAGACGATAGCGGCACGTATGCCGCGAAAAAATTATGGTTAGTAGAAGAGACAGATATAAAAGGATGATATCCTTCTGCAGTGCGATGTCCTTAATGGGGCTGCTTGCATTCGGATTTGCCTTTATTTGGTACAATTACTACGTTGAAGAGCTGATACTGCCCTATTACAAGCGCGGTAACTGGGTGCTCATCGCAATATATGCGATACTCGTATGGCTGTTTATCAAGGCTTACGGCGGCTTCAAGCTCGGATACCTCAAAAAGACGGATATGCTGTATTCACAGCTCATCTCGATAGTCAGCGTCAACTTCGTCGCGTATTTCATCATAAGCCTTATCGGACGTCATTTCATGCTCGTGCCGCCTATGGTGCTGCTTACCTGCGCGGACATCGCCGTGATATCGGTGTGGACGCTGCTGATGGGCAAGCTCTACTTCATGATATATCCGCCGCGAAAGCTGATGATACTCTACGGAAGTCATCAGGCGGCTTCGCTCGTTCTGAAAATGAGCCAGCGCGTGGACAAGTATATGATATGCGAATCCGTCAGCATTACCGAATCTCCGGAAAAGATACGCGAGCTTATCCTCAAGTACGAGGGCGTTATAATCTGCGATATCCCCGCCGAGGAACGCAACGACTACCTCAAATTCTGCTATAACAATTCCGTAAGAGCGTATATTGCTCCGAAGATATCAGATATTATCGTAAGAGGCGCAGACGATATCCGCCTGTTTGATACACCTCTGCTGCTCTGCCGCAACTACGGTCTCGATTTTGAACAGCGCCTTTTCAAGCGCACTTTCGATATAGTATTTTCACTGTTTGCACTGGTCGTTGCTTCGCCGTTCATGATATTCTCGGCGATAGCGATAAAGCTCTACGACGGCGGTCCGGTGCTCTATAAGCAGAAGCGTCTCACGCTCGACGGCAAGGAATTCAACGTGCTCAAATTCCGAAGCATGGTCGTTGACGCCGAAAAGCTCAGCGGACCCGTTCTCGCCTCCGAGGATGACCCCCGTATCACGCCGATAGGCAGATTCCTGCGAAAAGTCCGTCTCGACGAGCTGCCGCAGCTTCTCAATATCCTAAGCGGCGATATGTCCGTGGTAGGACCTCGTCCCGAGCGTCCCGAGCTCACTGAAAAATACAAGGAGGAAATGCCCGAATTCGGCTTCCGCCTTAAAGTCAAGGCAGGACTTACCGGCTATGCGCAGGTAACCGGCGTATACGATACAGTCCCCTACGACAAGCTTAAAATGGACCTGATGTATATTGAGAATTACTCGTTCCGCATGGACCTTCAGATAGTTCTCATGACAATAAAAACCATGCTCTTCCCGCCCAAGACCAATGCCGAGACCGGCGAAGGCCTTATCCCGTCGGAAAGCAGCAAAAGAAAAGAGGATACCAAATGAAAACAACAGCAGTTATAATGGCTGGCGGCAGAGGCGAGCGCTTCTGGCCCAAGAGCCGTAATTCATGCCCCAAGCAGTTCCTTTCCCTTACTGCCGACGGCGATACAATGATACAGAAGACCGTTAAGCGTCTGCTCCCGCTCGTGGACATCAGCGATATCTACATCGTTACAAATGCCGCTTATACCTCTCTCGTATCCGAGCAGCTCCCCGATATCCCGAAGGAGAATATCCTCGCAGAGCCTGCTGCAAGGAATACAGCTCCCTGCATCGCGTTTGCAGCTGCTGTTATCAATAAGAAGTACGACGACGCCGTAATGATGGTGCTCCCCTCCGACCACCTCATCGGTCTTGAAGACCTCTATATCCACACTCTCAAGAAGGCTGTAAAGGTCGCAGAGCAGGGAAAGAACCTCGTTACTATCGGTATCACTCCCGAATATCCCGAAACAGGCTACGGCTACATCAATTTCGGCGATGAAGAGGACGGCGCATACAAGGTTGAGCGCTTCGTCGAGAAGCCTGACCTCTCCACTGCTGAGAAGTACCTCGCTTCCGGAAAGTATCTCTGGAACAGCGGTATGTTCGTCTGGAAGCTCTCATCTATCATGGCAAATATCAAGAGCCTCATGCCCGATATCTACGAGGGCGCTGTAAAGATAGGCGACGCTTTCGGAACTCCGCAGTTCAGCGATGTTCTCATCAAGGAATTCACAGCCTTCCGCAGCGAATCCGTTGACTTCGGCATCATGGAAAAGGCTGAGGATATATACACCCTTCCCGGCAGCTTCGGCTGGGACGACGTAGGAAGCTGGCTTGCTGTTGAGCGTATCAACAAGACGGATTCTGCCAAGAATTACATCGAGGGCAACGTTATCTCCGTCGGAAGCGAGCACACAACTATCTGCGGCGGCAAGCGCCTTATCGCGGCTGTAGGTCTTGAAGATATCATCATCGTCGATACCGACGACGCTGTTCTCGTTTGCTCGAAAAACAGCACTCAGGACGTTAAAAAGGTCATCGCACAGCTCAAGGATCAGGGCAGAAACGACCTCGTATGATCGACTATTAGGCGAAATATCGCCTTGAATAAAACTATAATATTTTAAGGAGAAAATATAATGAAAAACGCTCTTATCACAGGAATCACAGGTCAGGACGGCTCATACCTCGCAGAACTTCTTCTCGAGAAGGGCTACAACGTTTACGGTATCTGGAGAAGAAAAGCTACCGCTGACTACGGCAACATCGCTCACCTCAAGGACAAGGTAACTCTTATCTATGCTGATATGACTGACCCCGTATCCCTTATCTCTGCTATGAAGATATCTCAGGCTGACGAGGTTTACAACCTTGCTGCACAGTCATTCGTTGCTACAAGCTGGGATACTCCCCTCGGAACTGCCGACATCGACGCTATCGGCGTTACAAATATGCTCGAGGCTATCCGCATAGTAAAGCCCGAGTGCCGCTTCTATCAGGCTTCCACATCTGAGATGTTCGGTCTCGTTCAGGAGATCCCCCAGAAGGAGACAACTCCCTTCTACCCCAGAAGCCCGTACGGCGTAGCTAAGCTCTACGGTCACTGGATCACAAAGAACTACCGCGAGAGCTACAATATGTTCGCTTGCTCAGGTATCCTCTTCAACCACGAGTCTGAGCGCCGCGGAATCGAATTTGTTACAAGAAAGATAACAGACGCTGTTGCACGCATCAAGCTCGGCGTTCAGGACTATGTTGAGCTCGGAAACATGGATTCCAAGCGCGACTGGGGTCACTCCAAGGACTACGTTAAGGCTATGTGGCTCATGCTCCAGCAGGATAAGCCCGATGACTACGTTATCGCTACAAATGAGACAAGAACTGTCCGCGAATTCGTTGAGACTGCTTTCAAGCACGTTGGCATCGACGTTGAGTGGCAGGGTACAGGCGTTGACGAGATCGGTATCGACAAGGCTACAGGCAAGACTATCGTTAAGGTAAACAAGAAGTTCTTCCGTCCCGCAGAGGTAGATATCCTCCTCGGCAACCCCGAGAAGGCAGAAAAGGCTCTCGGCTGGAAGAGAGACATCAGCTTCTCAGAGCTCGTAGAGCGCATGGTCAAGAACGACCTCGCACTCGTTGAGAAGGAGATAAAGATCAAGAGCATCACAGGCTGATATGGGAGCTGGAGTTCTTAAAAGCGAAAAGGGCGGTTACAGCAAAACGTCTGTCCTTACAAAGATAGACGCGCTGAATGCGCTTCTGTATATGACAGAAAACGAAAATATCGCCCACGAAAAGATACGTGCCGAGCTCGAAAAGGTAATGGCTCTTGAGCTGAAACGCGAAAAGAGCGGATTCTTCGGAGCTTACGGCTTTTCAGCAGAGGACACCGATGAATACATCGCAAAGCTTGAGGCTCAGATAGAAGAAAAGCTGAGATGAAGCTGCTTTTCGAGATATCAGTACCGGTCATCTGTGCAGTCCTGCTCACAGCGGGACTGCTTCTGCACATCATACGCCGCCCGAAACGGTCAGCTAAGCTGTTCGTCATCGCGCTGGCGGCGGTGATAATATACTGTATCATCGGAGCTATACATTACACACACTGACGCCGCCGCTGCTGCGGCGGCGCTTATCATTTCACAAAGGTGGGAAGAGCCGCTTTGAATATTGCATTTGACGCATTACCGCTCATAAGCGACCGTATCACGGGAGTCGGCTGGTGCGAGGCGGGACAGACTATGGCTATGGCGCGTCTGCATCCCGAAAACAAGTATACCTACAACTTCTTCTCGCGCAAGGACGACCATATAAAAATGGAGCGCATCGCGCCCTTTACCGGAGATAATATAGGTACAAAGCTCGTGCATTTTTCCGGATATATGTACCGCGCCGCTTCGACGTTCGTACCGGTGCCGTATAACCGATTTTTCGGCAAGGAAGCCGATATCACGCACTTTTTCAACTACATCGTCCCGCCCGGAGTAAAGGGCAGGAAGGTTGTCACTGTTCACGATATGGTGTACAAGACCTTCCGTGAAACTGTCCGCGGACGCACGAAAATGATGCTTGATATGGGACTGAAAAAGTCCATGATACGCGCCGATGTCATCGTTACGGATTCGGAATTCTCAAAGCAGGAGATAATCAAATACTTCCCCAAGCATGAGAAGAAGATACGCGTAGTTCCCTGCGGAGTTGACCTCAATAAGTTCCGCCCATGCGATGAGCCGGAGCGTATTCCCGAGGTCAAGAAGTCGCTCGGCATCGAGGGCGAATACTTCCTCTACGTCGGAACTATCGAGCCGCGAAAGAACCTCGAAAGGCTAATTTCCGCATATAACATCTTCTGTCAGAGACACTCCGGAGCGCCTAAGCTCGTCCTCGCGGGCGGCAAGGGCTGGCTCGACGGAGGAATATACTCCCGCGTGAAGGAGCTCGGTCTCGACAAGCAGGTGATATTCACGAAATATGTCCCCGCGGCAGATATGAACCCGCTCATGTGCGGAGCGCTCGCATTCGTTTTCCCCTCGCTTTATGAGGGATTCGGTATGCCGCCGCTCGAGGCAATGGCAAGCGGAGTTCCCGTTCTCGCTTCGGACGCCGCCTCGCTCCCCGAGGTAACAGGCGACTGCGCCGTTATATGCGACGCCTACTCAGAGGAGAGCATAGCTGACGGCATGGAAAAGCTCTACGATTCCGCAGAGCTCCGTCAGGAGCTCAGTATCCGCGGCAGAGAGCGTGCCGGACTTTTCACATGGGACAGGTCGGCAGAAATGCTTTACGATATTTATAAGGAGCTGGTTTAATGAGCGAAAAAGAAAAGGATTTAGAGCTGGAAGAGACAGAGGCAGAGGAAAAAGAAGAAACTATGGATTTTTCCAATTTCCTCACCGCTGAAGATGAATTCCGCCTTGAAATGGAAGACTATATGCCTGAGTTCATGGTCCGCATGAAAATGGATACTCTCAACGATGACCCCGAATTCATCGAGAGAACTCTCGAGCTCCAGAAGCTCGCAGAGCAGGCAGGCATTGATATGCAGCAGTATATCATGGATTACGGAAAGGCTAACGGATACGAATAAGCATGGAAAAAAGGCTTGATATCCTCGAGGTCAACAAGGCGTACTATCCGCATATCGGCGGGATAGAGAGCCTCGTGCGCCAGTATTCCGAGGAGCTCGGTGCTCACGGCGCAGAGGTGAGAACTCTCGTATGCCGCGACGGCAGAGGAAAAACTCTTCATGAGAGGGTAAACGGCGTCGAGCTTACCCGCGCGGGAAGCTTCGGCACGTATTTTTCATGCCCCGTTTCGCTCTCGTTCATGAGGCTTTTCAGAAAAATGGCAAAGCGCTCGGACGCTGTGCATATAAACGTACCGTTCCCGCTCGCGGACGCGGCTCTGCTGCTGTCGGGCTATAAGGGAAAGGTCGCGGTTTCGTGGCACAGCGATATCGTCAAGCAGAAGAAGCTCATGCTCTTCTACCGCCCGTTCATGATGTATCTGCTCAGGCGCGCGGATATCATCTTTGTGGCTACAGAGGGACATATCGACAATTCCGAGTTCCTGCCGCAGTTCAGGGAAAAATGCCGCGTTCTGCCATACGGCATAGAGCCGGAGCAGTATCTCAGCATCGAACGCAGACCCGTTCTTACCGAAAAGCTCAATAACAAAAACGCCGTGAAGGTATTCTTCACGGGCAGACTTGTCTATTATAAAGGCGTTGACGTTTTGCTCAGGGCATTCCGCATGACTAAGGACTGCGAGCTCTTCATCGCGGGAACAGGCATACTCGAGGAGAGCCTCAAACACTATGCCGATACGCACGGAATGTCCGAAAAAGTCCATTTTCTCGGATTTCTGCCCGATGAGGAACTAAGACAGGCTTATGCAGACTGCGACATCTTCGTCCTGCCCTCGGTGGCTAAAAGCGAGGCTTTCGGCATCGTTCAGCTCGAGGCTATGGTATACGGCAAGCCGGTAATAAATACGCGCCTCCCCTCGGGAGTCCCCTTCGTGAGCGTTCACGGCGAAACGGGAATAACAGTCCCGCCGGCATCGCCTATGGCTCTTGCCGCAGCTATGAACAAGCTCGCCGAGGACAAGGAGCTCCGCGAAAAGCTCGGACGCAATGCGGCTGTGCGCGTAAAGAAATATTTCAGCGAAAAAGAAGTAATAAAGAGCCTGTATGAAGCTCTTTCCGAATAAAGTGAGGATACAATATGAAGGCTTTGATAATTGGCGGAGCTGGCTTCGTTGGAGCTTATCTTATCCGCGAGCTTTCTTCAGCAGGTGCAGAGGTCCACGCGACCTGTCTGCCGTTTGAAAAAATAACCGAAAAATGCGGAGTTCATACCCTCGATATCATGAACATCGAGGATATATCCGCTCTGCTCGGCGAAGTACAGCCCGATGTGGTATATCATCTGGCGGCACAGAGCTCTGTAGCAGTTTCATGGAAAAAACCTCAGCTCACGGCGCAGATAAACGTTGTGGGCTCTATAAACGTTCTTGAAGCGGTGAGAAACGCCGAAAAAAAGGACATCAGAGTCATAATGATAGGAACCGGCGAGGAGTACGGCTTCATCAGGGACGGCGCCTGTCCGCTCAGCGAGGACGAGCCGCTCAATCCCGGCAACATCTACGCGGCTACAAAAAGCTGTCAGGAGATGATAAGCCGTATCTATGTCCGCGCCTATAAAATGGATATCGTAATGGTCCGCGCATTCAATCATTCAGGTCCGGAGCAGAGCGATATCTTCGTTATCTCCGACTTCTGCAAGCAGATAGCCGAGATTGAAAAAGGCATAAAGGAGCCCGAAATGTCGGTCGGAAACCTCAGCGCAAAGCGCGATTTCACCGACGTCCGCGACGTTGTAAGAGCTTACCGCCTCCTTGCAGATAAGGGCGTTGCCGGAAAAGTCTACAACATCGGCAGAGGCAGGGCTGTGGATATACAGTTCATACTCGATACGGCACTCAGCTTTTCTGAGAAAAGCATCACCGTAAAACAGGACCCCGCACGTATGAGAGCTTCGGACATACCGCTCATCGAGCCCGATGTTTCGCGTATTTTCGAGGATACCGGCTGGAGAGCTGAGATATCCATGGAGAAAACTATCCGCGACACTCTCGACTGGTGGAGGATAAGGCTCAGAAACGGCACATCACTTGCAGAATGAGCCGCAGAAATGTGTTCAGAATAAAAAGGAGTGAACGAATTGTCAGATATCAGGCTTACAAACGAAAAGATGCACACCTTTGACGGACACGATAAGGTGGGAGTTTTCAAAGCCGGCGAAAAGCTCATGGATTTCGGCGAGAAACAGAATGCCGCAAATGAAGCTGTTGCCGCAAATATAAACGACCTCATCAAGCGGGTATGCGCTCTTGAGGACAAGCAGATACAAAGCGCGGAGGCGCTGAAAAAAATAGCCGAGGAGCTCTCTGCATTCAAAAAGGAGCTCGACAGGGTACGCCTTACAGAAAAGCTCAATTCCGGAGCTATCGAGCGTCTTGATACGGCTATGCGCCTTGCCAAAGGCGAGGAGTAAGAAACGATACACAGGGTACAATGTCCCTGACATCATTCTCCCGCCCTCGGAGAGAGAAAATTTTAGCAAAAAGCTTGACTTTGTTAAAGTTTTGTTATATAATGAGTATCGGAATATGCAGTCCGATGCTGAGTATAGCTGCATACCGCTATTGCTTTTATCAACGGAGATATGCACAGGCGCAGTCTCCGTTTTTATTTTTATGAACGAAAGAAGGTGTTATCATGGCAGAAGAACTGATAGAACAGCTTGGTAATAAGACCGCTTTTACGATACACGTATTCGGCATAGATATACCTATCGCCGATTCCTGTGTGGTAACATGGATAATTATGGCAGTTCTCGTGCTGCTTTCCATAATCCTTACAAGAAACCTTAAAAAAGTCCCAACGGGCGCCCAGTGTGTACTCGAAGCTTTCATAGACCTGCTCGACAACTTCTTTACAGGCGTTCTCGGCGAGAGCGGAAAGAAGTACGTTCACATACTTGAAACCTTCATAATATACATAGGTGCGGCAAATATAATCGGCGTATTCGGATTCGTGCCGCCTACAAAGGACGTAAACGTGACGGCTGCTCTTGCAGGAATGGCTATCATTCTTGTTCAGGCTGCTTTCATAATCAAAAAAGGTCCTGTCAAGTGGCTGAAAAGTCTGCTCAACCCGATAAATCTGCTCGACCTTATGACCCGTCCGCTTTCACTGTGTATGCGACTTTTCGGTAATGTCCTCGCTGCATTCGTAGTTATGGAGCTGATAAAGGTAGCTATCACATCAAATCTCGGCGTTCCCGCGATAGGCGTGCCGGTAATCGCGAGCGCGTATTTCGACCTTTTCGACGGACTTCTTCAGGCATATGTATTCGCATTCCTTACCTCGCTTTATCTCGCTGAGGCTTTAGAGGACGAAGAACACAAAGAAAAGAAAGCAAAAAAAATCAAAAAACCCGCCAGATCTTCACGGAGGTAATTTAATATGGGATTGTTAGCATTAGGCGCAGGCATCGCTGT
>DEDQ01000034.1:59594-59836 GCA_002350065.1 Ruminococcus flavefaciens | reverse complement strand
ATAGGAATCGCAACAGCTAAGGCTACCGAGTCTATCGCCCGTCAGCCCGAGGCTAAAGGCGATATCAGAACTTCTCTTCTGCTGGGCTGTGCCCTCGCGGAGGCTACCGCTATCTACGGCTTCGTTATAGCGCTCCTCATAATCTTCATTCTCGGCAGCAAATGATCTTTGATACGATCATAAATACATACACGGAGGTATATTAAAATGGGACTCTTGGCATTAGGCGCAGGCATCGCTGT
>DEDQ01000034.1:57355-59581 GCA_002350065.1 Ruminococcus flavefaciens | reverse complement strand
ATAGGAATCGCAACAGCTAAGGCAACTGAATCTATCGCGCGTCAGCCGGAGGCAAAGGGCGATATAAGAACATCTCTGCTGCTGGGCTGTGCGCTCGCAGAGGCTACCGCTATCTACGGTTTCGTTATAGCGCTCCTTATAATCTTTATTCTCGGCAGCAAATAAGCCGTATCAAATTCGCATAAGGAGGGCAAATAATGCTTAAATTTGAATTCTGGAGCATTTTTGAAGCCGTTGCAAATATCATAATATTGTTCGTGCTTCTGAAAATATTCCTTTTCAAACCTATAAACAAAATGAAAAACGCGAGAACTCAGTCTGTCCAGAAGGATATCGACGATGCCGCAAAGGCTAAACAGGAGGCTGAGGAGCTCCGTCAGCAGTATGAGGAATCTATCAGCGAAGCCAAGGAAGAGGCTAACCGCATCATCATGAAGGCTCACGATGATGCCGAGACTGAAAGAGCAAGAATTATCCAGAGCTCGCACGAGGAGGCTGACGAGATAGTCAATGCCGCAAGCGAGACCATTGAAAACGAGCGCCGCCGCGTTCTCCAGCAGGCTCAGTCGCAGATTGCTGACCTCGCTATCGAAGCGGCTTCAAAGATAGTCGGCGCTAACCTCGACGACGAAAAGAACCGCCGCCTCGTTGACGAGTTCCTTTCCGAGGAGGAGGGTGACAAGTGATGAAAGACAACGGCAAAGACCTTCTTAAAGAGCTTGTCCGCCTTGATATCCCGCGCGAGGACATTCAGGCTGTAAAAGCAGCTTTCGAGACCTGTCCCGACGTTGCGGATACACTCGGCAATCCCCTCGTTACCAATGACGAGAAGCACGACATAATCAAGCAGATATTCCCCGAAAGCCTCGAACGCTTCCTCATGACTGCCGCAAGAGGCGGTCATATCGCCGAGCTCAGCGATATTTTTGAGGAATACGAGGACCTTCTGCTCGAAAAGCAGGGAAGCATCAGGGCTGTTGTACGCTATGTAACTCCGCTTACAGAGGCTCAGCAGGCTGACCTGAGAAAGTTCATAATGGAAAAATTCGTCAGGGACGATGTCGACATCGAATACAAGCACGACCCTGACATAATCGGCGGATTTATCCTCAATGCGGGAGACGTCGAATACGACCGCAGCTACCGTACAAGCCTCCGCGCAATGCGCGAAACGCTTCAGACAAAGGCGGCTGAGGTAGCTGAAAGCGGCAAGGAGAAGCTCTCCTCCGGCGACATCATCTCCGTCCTCAAGACCGAGGTAAAGGATTTCGAGGTCCGCTCAGGAGCAACCGAGACCGGCTTCATAACAAGGCTCGGCGACGGTATAGCCAGTGTTTACGGCATGAGCGGCGTTATGTACGGCGAGCTCGTAGAGTTCGAGAACGGCGTGCGCGGAATCGTGCAGAATCTCGAGGAAAAGACCGTAGGCGTCGTTCTCCTCGGAGACGACCACGGACTTACTGAGGGCTCTTCCGTTATCCGTACCGGCAAACGCGCCGGCGTAGGCGTGAGCGATGAGCTGCTCGGACGTGTCGTTGACGCGCTCGGCTCGCCTATCGACGGACTCGGTCCTATCCGTGCAGACGATTACTTCCCGATAGAGCGCGAAGCTCCGGGCGTTATCGAGCGTAAGCCCGTAAGCGTGCCGCTCCAGACCGGTATCCTCGCTATCGACTCAATGTTCCCGATAGGCAGAGGTCAGCGTGAGCTCATCATCGGCGACCGCCAGACCGGTAAGACCTCTATCGCAATGGATACTATAATAAATCAGAAGGGCAAGGACGTTATCTGTATCTATGTCGCTATCGGACAGAAGTCCTCGACAGTTGCTCAGGTAGTAAATACGCTCAAAAAGTACGGCGCTATGGATTATTCCGTAGTTGTATGCGCATCTGCGAGCGACCCTGCTCCCTTCCAGTACATATCCCCGTATTCGGGCACGGCTATGGCTGAATATTTCATGTCCAAGGGCAAGGACGTCCTCATCGTGTATGATGACCTCTCCAAGCACGCCGTTGCATACCGTGCAATGTCGCTCCTGCTCCACCGTCCGCCCGGACGTGAGGCATACCCCGGAGACGTTTTCTACCTCCATTCGCGACTTCTCGAGCGCTCGAGCCGTCTTGACGACGAGCACGGCGGCGGCTCACTGACCGCTCTCCCCGTTATCGAGACCCTCGCAGGCGATATCTCGGCATATATCCCGACAAACGTCATCTCTATCAC
>DEDQ01000034.1:51982-57302 GCA_002350065.1 Ruminococcus flavefaciens | reverse complement strand
TACGGACTTTCCGTATCGCGTGTCGGCGGTGCTGCTCAGACAAAGGCTATGAAAAAGGCTGCCGGAAACCTCCGTATCGACCTTGCTCAGTTCAAGGAAATGGAGATATTCACGCAGTTCTCGTCCGAGCTTGACCAGTCTACTACCGACCTGCTCAACCACGGACATATGCTCACCGAGCTGCTCAAGCAGCCGCTCTATAACCCCATGCCGCACTACAAGCAGGTAATACTCCTCTATGCGGCTCAGCACGGTCTTTTCGACGCCATACCGCTCAAGGAGCTGAAAGAATACACCAACGACCTCATGACATATATCGAGTCATACGGTCAGGATATCATCAGCGAGATAGAGGAAAACAAAGTCCTCACAGACGACCTCGGCGAGCGCATAGAGCGCATCGTCACAGCATTTGAGGAATAAGGGGTGAGCCTATGCCCAATATGAGAGAGATACGCGAGAGGATAGCGAGCATACAGCAGATACTTAAAATCACCAACGCTATGTATCTCATGTCCTCTTCAAAGCTTAAAAAGGCGAGAAAGGCTCTCGATTCGACCGAGCCCTACTTCTACAAATTGCAGGAGACTATCGAAAGCGTGCTTGAGCATACTCCGCATACCCGCCAGCTCTATTTCGACCGCCGCTCGGATATCCCCGAGGAGAAGCGCAAAAAGGGCTATATCGTAATAACTGCGGATAAGGGCTTATGCGGAAGCTACAACCACAATATCCTCAAACACACCGAGCAGACCCTCGCGGCAGCTCCGGATATCGACAACTGCCACCTATTCGTCATGGGACAGGTAGGACGTATGTACTTCCAGCGCAAGGCAAGGAACAGCGGCGCGGCAAGCGTTGACAGCGAGTTCCTCTATACCACGCAGAATCCGACTATCTACCGCGCAAAAGAAATAGCCGAGCTCGTTATCGACAAATTCGAGAAGCATGAACTCGACGAGGTATACCTGCTCTATACCGATATGATAAACTCAAATCTGCAGGAGCCCCGCACTCTGCGGCTTCTGCCGTTTGAAAGACGCCACTTCGGAAAAGCTCCCGACGGAACCATGAAAAAGCTCCCGAAGGCTTCATTCGTTCCCTCGCCGGAAAAGGTTATGGACTACCTTATCCCGAACTATGCAAAGGGAATCATCTACGGCGCAATGGTCGAGGCATTCTGCTGCGAGCAGCAGTCGCGTATGACCGCTATGGACGCCGCTACGAACAGCGCAAAGGACATGATAAAGGACCTCTCGCTGCTGTATAACCGCGCACGTCAGGCTGCGATAACTCAGGAGATAACCGAGGTATGCGGCGGTGCGGCAAGCCTCGAAGAATAACTGTAACGGCGGATAACATCTGCCCTATCTGATAACGTATTTGTGAAAGGAGAATCATCATGAGTAAAATAGGCGATTTTCTTAAAGAAGCAGGCGTATTCTACCTTGCAACAGCTGACGGCGCTCAGCCTAAGCTTCGCCCGCTCGGAGCATTCCTCGACAAGGACGGAAAGATAATTTTCGGCGTCGGCGATTTCAAGGATGTATACAAACAGCTAAAGGCAAATCCACTCTGCGAGATAGCTGCCTGCAAAAAGGACGGTCACTGGCTCAGATATACCGGAAAGGCTGTTTTCGAGACAGACTATTCCTACGCTGAGGAAATGATAAAGACTGCCGGACTTGATATGATTTACAACGAACAGACAGGAAACAAGCTCATGGCGTTCCACCTTGAGGACGCAAAGGCTGTTGATATAGCAGTTATGGGAGAGGGAGAAAGCCTCTTATAAGGTGATATAACTATGGAAAAAGGCAAGATAATACAGGTAATAGGACCTGTTATAGACGTTGAATTCCCAGCCGGAAAGCTCCCCATGATAAGGGACGCTCTCACGGTAGAGGTCGACGGCAGAAAGCGTGTTATGGAGGTAGCTCAGCATATGGGCAACCATACCGTCCGCTGCATCATGCTCGCGACAAGTGAGGGACTCAGCAAGAATATGGAAGTTAATGCTACGGGCGCTTGTATAAAGGTACCCGTCGGCGAGAATACCCTCGGACGTATGTTCAACGTCCTCGGCGAGCCTATCGACAAGAAGGGCGACGTCGAAACAGAGGAAATGTGGGAGATACACCGCAAGGCTCCGACCTTTCAGGAGCAGAGCCCCGTTGTTGAGATACTCGAGACCGGCATCAAGGTCATCGACCTTATCGCTCCTTACGCAAAGGGCGGTAAGATAGGTCTTTTCGGCGGTGCCGGAGTCGGCAAGACCGTCCTCATTCAGGAGCTTATCCGCAATATCGCCACTGAGCACGGCGGATATTCGATATTCACCGGCGTAGGCGAGCGTTCACGAGAGGGCAACGACCTCTGGAACGAAATGCAGGAATCCGGCGTTATAAGCAAGACCGCTCTTGTATTCGGTCAGATGAACGAGCCCCCCGGCTCGCGTATGAGAGTTGCTCAGACAGGTCTGACTATGGCGGAATACTTCCGCGACCGCGAGCACAAAGACGTTCTTCTCTTCATCGACAACATTTTCAGATATGTACAGGCAGGCTCGGAGGTATCGGCTCTTCTCGGACGTATGCCCTCCGCCGTTGGATATCAGCCTACCCTCGCGACGGAAGTCGGCGAGCTTCAGGAGCGTATAACCTCCACGAAAAACGGCTCTATCACCTCTGTACAGGCTGTTTATGTACCTGCGGACGACCTCACAGACCCCGCTCCGGCGATAACCTTCGCTCACCTCGACGCAACTACAGTTCTCTCGCGTAAGATAGTCGAGCAGGGTATCTATCCCGCAGTTGACCCGCTTGAATCAAATTCCCGTATCCTCGAGCCCGAGATAGTCGGCGAGGAGCACTATACAGTCGCCCGCCGCACTCAGGAGCTTCTCCAGAAATACAAGGAATTGCAGGATATCATCGCTATCCTCGGTATGGAAGAGCTCGACGAAGAGGATAAGCTTGCGGTATACCGCGCAAGAAAGATACAGAAGTTCCTCTCGCAGCCGTTCAATGTTGCCGAGAACTTCACCGGCTTAAAGGGTAAATACGTTCCTATCAAGGACACTATCGAGGGCTTCAAGGCTATAATCGACGGCGATATGGACAAATACCCCGAGGCTGCATTCCTCATGGCAGGAACTATCGACGACGTACTCGCAAAGGCTAAGCAGATAGAGGACGGAGAGTGAGCCTATGGCAAAGACCCTTCATCTTGAGATAATCGCTACCGACCGCGTTTTCTTCAAAGGCGATGTCGAACACCTCGTCATCACCGCGATAGACGGACTTCTCGGTATCCTTCCGGGACATGAGCCTCTTGTTACCTCGCTCCCGACCGGAGAGCTGAAATACATGGTCGACGGCGAATGGCACTATGCAGCCATATCCGAGGGCTTTATACAGGTAATGCCCGATAAGGCAGTTATACTCGCGGATTCGTGCGAGCTTCCCGAGGAGATAGACATCAAACGCGCCGAGGAAGCCCGTGAACGCGCCGAGGAAATGATGCGTCAGAAGCAGAGTATTCGCGAATACTACGAGACTCAGGCAGCCCTCAACCGCGCTATGAACCGCCTTAAAATATCGCAGAAGCACTTCAAATGATAACTACGTCCCCGCCATTGGCGGGGATAATTATGCATTATGCATTATGAACAATGAATGCAATTGTGCATATTAAAGAATTATGTGTATTTATTTCCGTTTCACTTGACTTTTTGCGTGAAATATAGTACAATAATTGTAATTGTCGCGGTAACGAATCACGTTGTATCCGTATCGCTGCCGTGTAATTCTGAAACGTCCCGCTGCACACAGCAAAGACGTTCAAAAATATAGGAGGCACATGACCGTGAAAAAGACTGGTAAATCTACTTTCTTCATTGTCGTTGCTTTGATCGCGCTGTTTGCCGTATCGGCTGTCACCGGATTCGATTACTACTTCGGTGATAACTCAACTACGGTCATAAAGGGCGTTGACGATATCCGTCTTGGTATTGATATCAAGGGCGGCGTTGATGTTACCTTTGCTCCCGCAGACGATTACGATGCTACGGAAACTCAGCTTGACGCTGCTACCGCTATCATCAAGACCCGTCTCGCTTCTCTCGGTATCAACGATAACGAGATATACAGCGACCCTCAGAGCGACAGAATCATCGTTCGTTTCCCGTGGCAGGCAGGCGAAAGCGATTTCGACCCCGAAAGCGCTGTCAAGGAACTCGGCGAAATGGCAGAACTTACTTTCAGAAAAGGCTCTGACTCAGATACAGACGAGGACGGCAACACCGTTCCTACAGGCGATATCGTTATCGGCGGTTCTGATATCGACGAGGCTGGATATACTCAGCAGCCCGACAGCTACGGCAACCTTGAATGGGTAGTTACCCTCAAGCTTACAAGCGAGGGTGCTTCAAAGTTCGGAACTGCAACATCCGAGCTCGCAGGAACACAGACTCCGATATCTATCTGGATGGACAATACTATGATATCCGCTCCTACAGTAAGCAACGCTATCACTAACGGACAGGCTGTCATCACCGGTAACTTCAACAGCGAATCTGCAAAGAAGCTCGCTGACCAGATAAACTCCGGTGCTCTTCCCTTCAAGATAGAGACAAAGAGCTTCAAGACTATCTCACCTACAATGGGTGAAGGCTCGCTCGACGCTATCCTCGTTGCAGCTGCTATCGCATTTGCATTCATCGCTGTTTATATGATATTCCTCTACAGAGTACCCGGTCTTGTAGCAGTTATCGGTATCTGCGGACAGATCGCAGGCTCTATCGCAGCTATCACAGGCTGGTTCGGATTCCAGAACGGCGCTACTCTTACTATCCCCGGTATCGCAGGTATCATTCTTGCTGTTGGTATGGGCGTTGATGCTAATATCATCACCGGCGAGCGCATCAAGGAAGAGCTCCGCTCAGGCAAGTCTACCGAATCCGCTATCCGCGTGGCTTATAAGAGAGCTTTCTCGGCTATCCTCGACGGTAACCTCACAAACGTTATCATCGCTATCATTCTCATGGGCGCATTCGGCGTTCCTTCGAGCTTCTTCTCGAAGATACTCAACAAGTTCGTATTCTTCATGTTCGGCGCTACTGCTGAGGGTGTTGTTTATTCATTCGGCTTTACCCTCCTCGTCGGCGTTATCTGTAACTTCATCTTCGGAGTTTTCTTATCCAGACTTATGGTCACATCACTTTCCAAATGGTCTGACAAAAAAGCACTTTACGGAGGTGATGTCAAATGAGTAAGAAGAAAAAGTCATCTTCTCAGGCAGCAGCCTACACCGGTAAGGT
>DEDQ01000034.1:51326-51690 GCA_002350065.1 Ruminococcus flavefaciens | reverse complement strand
CAGCATATCCCGACAATAACCTTGAGCTCTTCGATTCAAACGACGTAAGCCCTGCTTCCGGACGCGAGTTCCTTCTCAAGTGTCTCGTTGCCGTAATTCTCGCAGCTCTCATCATTATCGTATACATTGCGATAAGATTCAGCAAGATAGGCGGCTGGTCGGCTGGTCTCTGCTCAGTATTCGCACTCTGCCACGATATCCTCGTTGCTATGGCTGCTTCAGTTATCTTCGGATTCGAGTTCAACTCGAACATCGTTGCAGTTATACTGACTATCCTCGGTTATTCTATCAATAACACTATCGTTATCTACGACAGAATCCGTGAGAACAGAACTCTCATGCCCAAGGCTTCACTCAATGAGCT
>DEDQ01000034.1:47159-51271 GCA_002350065.1 Ruminococcus flavefaciens | reverse complement strand
ACAACTATCGGAACAATGCTCATCGTAACAATAGTTGTTCTCGTAAGCGGCTATACATCGCTTCTCAGCTTCTCAGTTCCGCTCGTATTCGGACTTATCTCCGGTACTTATTCATCACTCTTTGTTGCTCCTGTAACATGGTCCTGGATGAAGGGCAGAGCTAACAAGAAGGACAAGAAAGAGAAAAAAGAAGACTGATATCTAAAAGGACTGCTTCACGCAGTCCTTTTTTCATGGCACTGTGCTGGTATAGTTGACAAAATAGAAATTCCATGTTAAAATTATATCATCTTACAAAGAGGTGAAATAATGGAAAATATACCATATAATGCAATTACTTATCAGCAGTCGGAAAAGCTCCGGCGCAAAACTGAACGTAAAAAGTTCAAGCTCTGGATAGAGCATATGTCCGGCGGATTGCTGATATACACAATGTTTCTCTTTGCCGGAGTTATCGGATTTGAGATATTACAAATGATAATTATTGCGATAACCTCAGGCTCGCGTGAAGCCTACAACGAGCAGATAAAAAAGCTCGAGGAGACCGCCACCGAAACTGCCGGAGGAATGATAATCGGCGTTATAATGGGCTGCATATTCATGAGCCTTTTCTTCATCAAAAGGCTCAAAATAACGGAAATTGCAGCTCCGCACCGCAAAATGAAACCTTTCACGCTCCTTACGGCTATGGGAGCGATAATGGTCTGCCAGTTCATATTCTCGTATATCATAGAATTTATTGAATACGGCTTCAATCTCATCGGACTTACCACGCAGGAGGGTATCGACTCCTCGACCGCAGGCAGTACCACTATTTCAATGATGCTGTATGCTGGCTTCGTCGGATCTATGGCGGAGGAGCTCATCTACCGCGGATTCGTGATGCATACTATCCACAAAAACGGCTGCGGAAAGATATGCGCGATACTTGTATCATCGCTCCTGTTCGGAGTTATGCACGCAAACCTGACTCAGACCATTTTCACCATGTTCCTCGGAGTCGTTTTCGCGTATATCGCTATGGAATACGGTCTGCTGTGGTCGTTTTTCCTGCACGTATACAACAATTTTATCATCGGCGATATGGTCGTATACATCGACAAGAACATATCCGAAACGCTTGCGACCATAATTAATCTGGTGCTCATTATCAGCGGAGGCATAACCGTGCTGATAGCACTGATAGTGAAGCGTAAGAAAATTTTTGCGTATATACGCGAGAATCGCTCTCCTGCGAAGCATTACGGCTGGATATTCTCGACTATCACAACAATAGTTTTCATAATCTTAAACTGCCTGATGATGCTCTTGACCATAAAAAAGCTTGATACATGAAAAAAGCCCTGCATAAGCTTCACTTAGAAAAAGCCATAAAGAAGTCAAAACTTCTTTATGGCTTTTTCGCTTATGCATTGCTTTTTTTACAGTTCAAGTCCGAAGCTTATAGACAGGGCGGTGTTGACCTTATCCATCGAGCGGAGGTCGAGCTCGCCGGTCTTGTCTTTAAGCCGCTTTTTGTCGATAGTGCGTATCTGCTCGAGCAGGACTATACTGTCCTTAGCGAGACCGCACTTGTCCGCCTGCAATTCGATATGCGTGGGAAGGCGGTTTTTGTCGCGCTGGCTGGTTATCGCCGCCGCTATCACCGTCGGACTGTAGCGATTCCCGACGTCGTTCTGTACGATAAGTACCGGTCTCACGCCGCCCTGCTCCGAGCCGACTACCGGACTGAGGTCTGCATAGTATATTTCTCCTCTTTTAACTGACATAGCATTTATCTCCCGTGGTCAGATTTGTTTTCGCCTATAGTATGCCACTCTGCGGCAGGATTATACAGCCGCTGTTTATTATATGCCGCAGCAGTGGAAAGTGTTTTTATAAGCGCCTCTACGGAGCGTAGATTGACTTTCACGCGCGGTTAGGCTACAATGAATACAGGAGGCGGGAACATGGACCAGATAAAAACAGGAGCGCTTATCAAACAGCTCAGAATAAACTCAGGACTTACTCAGAAACAGCTCGCAGACAGCCTCTGCGTAAGCGACAAGGCTGTATCAAAATGGGAATGCGGCAACGGCTGTCCCGATGTGTCGCTGCTTTCGGAGCTTGCGGACATCTTCGGCACTGACGTTCAGACTCTGCTGTCAGGAGAGATAAATAAAAATGAAAGCGAGAAAGGAAATATGAAAAAGCTGAGATTTTACGTTTGCCATAACTGCGGAAACATCGTAACGGCGACCTCTGAAGCGGCAGTCACCTGCTGCGGAAACAAGCTCACCGCGCTTGAAGCGCAGAAGGCAGGGGAAGCGGATATGCTGAAGGTCGAGGACATAGGCGGCGAGCTTTTCGTCTCTTCCGACCACGAAATGAAAAAGGAGCATTATATCTCCTTTGCGGCTTATATAAGTGACAGCTCAGCAATGATATTCAAGCAGTATCCCGAGTGGAATATGCAGTTCAGACTGCCGCTTTTCCGCTCCGGCAGACTTGTTTGGTACTGCACAAAGCACGGGCTGTTCTATCAGGAGCTCAGACGCAGATAAATCTATAGCGTATATTTTATCCCAAAACATTCCGGAGCTCGGTTTCCGGAATGTTTTTTATTAAAATAATGATATTTTATAATCTGATATCAATTTTATATGACCTTAAACAAAGCTATAAATGATAGTCTGAATATCACTAAAATGCTACATATGTCATTAAATTACCATTGATAAATCAATAACTTTAATAATTTTGCGATATATAAGCATATGTTTTTTGTAACATCATACGTATTCATATATTGTTAATACAATATCTATTGACTTTATTATTATATAGTAGTATGATAATAATGGAAATATAAACAGCATTATATTATTTTTTTATATCCGGTTAATCAACAAGGAAATTTTGGGTAAATCATTTATAGGAGGAAAATAAAATGAAAAAATTATTTGCAGCGGCAGTTTCTCTTGCCATGTTAGGCTCTCTGACAGCCTGTGGAGCTGACAGCAGCTCATCATCTGAAAAAAGCTCCGAGAATAGCTCAAGCAGCTCTGTTTATATCGGTGACAAGACTATTGGCATCTCTATGCCCGCTTCCGAGCTCGAAAGATGGAACCGCGACGGCGAGTACCTCAAAAACCAGTTCGAGAGCGCCGGATACAAGGTAGAACTCACTTACTCAAACAACGACCCAGCTCAGCAGAATCTCGACGTTAACGGCATGATAAAGAACGAGGTAGACCTGCTCCTTATCGCCGCAGTTGACGCAAATTCACTCTCAAACACACTTGAAAGCGCTAAGGAATCAAATATTCCTGTTGTTGCCTACGACCGTCTTATCATGGGCACCGACGCTGTAACATACTATATTTCATTCGATAACTACGCTGTCGGCAGACTTCAGGCTGAATTTGTAAAGAATATGCTCAGCCTTGACACAAATCCTGCTACATACAATATCGAGTTCGTTGCCGGTGACGCCGGCGACAACAACGCCAAGTGCTTCTTCGACGGCGCTTATGAGGTACTCAAGCCCCTCATCACTTCCGGAACTCTTAATGTTGCTTCCGGAAAGACTGAGTTTGACCAGGTCGCTACCAAGGGCTGGACGTCTGAAAACGCTGAGAAGAACATGACAGAAACTCTCAACACTTTCTACGCTGATGCAGACCTCGATATCGCGCTCTGTGCAAACGATTCAACAGCTCTCGGAGTTACAAGAGCTATCGAAGCTGTAAAGGGCGGCTCGAAATTCCCGCTTACAACAGGTCAGGACGGCGACATCGAAAACCTCAAGAACATCGTTGACGGCAAGCAGGCAATGACAGTATACAAGAACGTTAACGACGAATCAAGCGTTGCTGTTGACGTCTGCAAGGCTATCCTTTCGGGAAATACTCCCGCTGCAAGCCTTGTTGAATCACTTTCAGCCGAAGTAAACTACGACACATCTTCATACAACAACGGCAAGAAATACGTTCAGTCCTATCTGCTCGTTCCTACTGTTATCACAAAGTCTGAACTCCAGTTCCTCGTTGATACAGGAAACTACAAGTGGGACAGCGATAAAAAATACCTCGAGAAGTCGTAAGTCATTCCTTTAAGGCAATACCGCACAA
>DEDQ01000034.1:41801-47044 GCA_002350065.1 Ruminococcus flavefaciens | reverse complement strand
TTTGTGCGGTGTTGCCTTAAGCATTATCAACAGCACTCATTATTAATTATGAGTGCTGTTTTTTTGTTGTCTTTTTTAAAATAGTGTGATATAATAAAACTGTACTATTTATACATTTATTATATAGCAAAGTCACGCTCTTACACAACACTGAAAGGAGCAGATTCATGAACGATAAAAAACCACTGCCTTACTACATCAAAACTATAATTTTCCTATTCCTGTGCATAGTTGTCAACGTTGTCGGAAGGACCCTCGCCTCTGAGCATTCGCTCCCCGGCTGGTTCGATTCCTACGGCACCTTCTTCGCCGCATATGTCGCCGGACCTATCCCCGCTGCGATAATCGGTGCAGCGAGCAACGCTGTCTTTGCAATAAAAGAACCGGGCGTATTCCCGTATTTTATCATCAGCATATTTATCGGTATCGGTGTCGGATATTTCACCAAAAAAGGATATTTCAACACTCTCTTCAATACAATGACTGTCGCCGGTACCATGACTATCGGCTCAGTTATTATCGCTTCCGTGCTGAATATCCTACTGAAAAACGGCGATATCGGAAATGCATGGGGAAACGGCGTAAAAGATTACCTTATCGAAAATCGCTTTCCTAAGACTGCGGCTATACTGATAGGCGAGTTTTACCTCGAATTTCCCGATAAGCTCCTGACCGTGCTCGCGCTCTTTATCTGCATAAAGCTCGGAAAAATGATAAAAAACAAAAAAGAACTCGCCAAAAAGGCTGCCTCAGCCTCAGCAGCCGTGCTGATACTCGGCTGTTTCATCGTTCCGTCAGTTCCGAATAAGGCGGAGGCTATCACAATGCCGGATCAGACCTCCTACGTTCAGACCATTTACAACGGCAGCAACGGTCTGCTATGCGGTCATGCGAACGCTATGACCCAGACAAGCGACGGTATCCTCTGGATAGGTACGTATGCAGGTCTTTACCGCTACAACGGCTCGGAATTCCGCCATATGAGCGAGCTTGAAGAGATAAGGAACGTCAACTGCCTCTACGTTGACGAGGAGGGACGTCTATGGGTCGGAACCAACGACAACGGCGTCGCAATAATCATCAACAACAAGGTCACAAACGTTATAAATTCAGCCGACGGTATACCCTCGGATACGATACGCTCGATATGTCAGAGCTCGACCGGCGAATACTACATCGGAACCTCTGACGGCATCGTTACTCTTGAGCTCAAGATCGGTATTTCCAAAACCTCGGATATCCCCGAGATAGGCTATGTAGTAAAGCTTGCCGCTGATAAGCTCGGTCACACTGCGGCAGTAAACTCAGAGGGAAAGCTGTTTATTCTCAAAAACGGCAAAATAGTCTCATCGCTTGACGCCTCAAAGCAGGGACGCAAGTTCTCATGCTGCAACTTCACCGAGGACAACACGCTCTACGTAGGCTCTGACGACGGCTACGTGATCGAGTATAAGCTCGACGGCGATCAGCCCGTAAACAAGCGCAATACAAAATGCGACAATATCACCAAGATAAACAATATCTACCGCGAAGAGGACCAGATGTGGGTATGCGCCGATAACGGCATCGGCTTTCTCAACGCAAGAAGAGAATTCACGCTTCAGGAATCCGGAGATTTCAACCATTCTATCGAGAATATGATAATAGATTATCAGGGCAATCTCTGGTTTACCTCCTCGCGTCTCGGACTTCTCAGACTTTCGCGCTCGTCCGTTACGGATATCTACACTGATACCGGCATTAAGCCGAATGTCGTAAATACTACCGCTGTATTCGACGGTCTGCTCTATGTCGGTACTGACGACGGTCTCACTATCATTGATATCATAAGAAGAAAAACTATCGAAAACGAGCTCACAGAAATGCTCAACGGCAGCCGTATAAGATGTCTCACAAACGACAGCTTCAGCCGCCTGTGGATATGCAGCTACGGAAATGGTCTGTTATCCGTCGACAGAAGCGGAAACATCAGGTCATATTCCGACGATGAAAGCCCCATAGGCAACCGAGTGCGCACCTGCTGCGAGCTAACTGACGGCTCTATTGCTGCGACCAGCTCGAACGGCATCTTCTTTATCAAAAACGGCACGATTTCCGGTCATATCCCATACAGCGACAGCTTCGGATATGCTCAGGTGCTCTGCCTTATGCAGACCGCCGACGGAACTCTCTACGCCGGTACGGACGGAAACGGCATCGCTGTTATAAAAAACGGAGCTCTCGACAGCTTCATAACTACCGATGACGGACTCACGTCCGGCGTTGTCCTCAGAATGGTATGCGACCCCGACGACGGCAGTATCTACATCGTCACCTCAAACAGTCTATGCCGCACATTCAAAGGAGTTACCGAAACTCTTTCCGCATTTCCCTACTCTAACAACTACGACGTTATCCTCGATGACGACGGCGAGATATTCGTTCCCGGAAGCTCAGGCATCTACATTCTGAACAAGAGGGCTCTCCTGAAAGGCGACAGCTCAAACTCAGTTCTCATCAATTCCAAAATGGGACTTATCGGCTCGCTTACTGCCAACTCATTCAGCGCCAAGGACAACAACAAAAATGTCTTTCTCGCTGCTGACAGAGGCGTATATGCAATGAATCTCGACAGCTACAAGCTCAAACAGCGCGCATTCCGCCTTAAAGTCTCAGAGATAAGGATAGACGACGAAAGCTTCTACGCCGACTGCGGAACAGAGCTCAAAATATCCCGCGATACGGCAAAGATAGAGTTTATTCCCGAAATCATCAACTACTCGCTTGATGACCCTACAGTCTCGTATTACCTCGAAGGCTTCGACCACGACTGGACAGACGTCAAGCAGAGCGAGCTCCTTTCAGTTGCATATACGAATCTCCAGCCGGGCGATTATAACTTCCATATCGCAATACGCGATGCAAACGGCAATATAGTCGAGGAGAGCAGCTATCTTATAAGCAAGGAAAAGGTCATGTATGACAATCCGTGGTTCAAGTATTATCTGCTAAGTATCGCCCTTATCTTCATCGGCTGGCTCACATGGTTCATCACAAGAACTCAGCTCCAGCACACTATCAAGCTCAAAGAGACCGAGCTCGCAATGGCTCTCCAGCAGGTACAGATGGGCAACGAGACTATCCTTGCGATAGCGAAAACTGTCGATGCCAAGGACGAGCGCACAAGCAAGCACTCACAGCGCGTTTCCGACTATTCTGCGCTCATTGCGCGTGAATACGGCTTCACCAAGGAAGAGCAGGAAAACCTCAGAAATGCAGCCCTGCTCCACGATATTGGCAAGATAGGTATACCGGATTCAGTGCTGAACAAGCCCGGAAGACTCACAGATCCCGAATACGCAGTTATGAAGACCCATGTTACACGCGGCGCGGAGATACTCAAAGACTTTACCCTCATCGAACACGTTGTCGAGGGCGCTCGCTATCACCATGAGAGATATGACGGAAAAGGCTATCCGGACGGTCTGAAAGGCGAACAGATACCGCTCTACGGCAGGATAATCTCCATAGCAGATGCATTCGACGCCATGACCGCTAACCGTGTATACCGCAAGCGTCAGGACTTTGATTACGTTATGAGTGAGCTCCACAAGGGCAGGGGAACTCAGTTTGACCCCGACCTGCTCGATATCTTCCTCAAGCTGATTGACAACAAGGTCATAGACATCGACGCGATATATGCCAATGCTCCTGCCGCTCCGGAGGAGGAGAAGAAAGAAGAGGTCAATAAAGAAAAAAAGGAGGAGGATAAAGCATGAATTTAAAAAAGCGTAATATTATTTCCGCGGTAATAGCGGCTGTCATGGCAGTATCCTTCTTCTATATACTGCATAGGATAGAGAATCTGAATACTAAAACTATCGACTGCGTAAATGTCGGATTCATTTACGACGGCGACGCAAGCACTCCATACAGCGCAAACTTCATAAATGCCGCAAAACAGCTCTCTGCATTCTACGGCGACAAGGTAGATATCGTTGAGGAACACAACGTTCCCGATGAGGATTGTGAAGAAGTCATAGACAAGTTCGCAGAAAAAGGCTGTCACATAATATTTACCAATTCCTATGGATATCAGGAAACGGCAAAGAAGATGTCGGAAAAATATCCGGATATCGAGTTCTGCGCAGCTACCGGAGACAATTCCGACAGCGATCACCCGAACTATCACACCTTCATGGGAGAAATATATCAGGGCAGATACGTAAGCGGTATAATAGCCGGTCTGAAGCTCAAAGAAGAGATAAACAAGGGTATCATCTCCGAGAAACAGGCTGTTGTCGGCTATGTTGCGGCTTATTCATGTCCCGAAGTAATATCCGGCTATACGGCATTCCTGCTTGGAGTGCGTTCACAGTGTCCGAATGCGACGATGCGCGTAAGATATATCGACACATGGAACAACTTCTCGCTTGAAAAGGAAACCGCCGAAAAGCTCATAAGCGAGGGCTGTGTGATAATATCTCACCACACGAATACTATCGGCTCTGCTCTTGCCTGCGAGGAGGCAGACCGCCCGTATCCCGTTTACCACATCGGATACAATCAGGACATGATGAGCATAGCTCCTACAGTTTCTCTAACGAGTACCCGCATTGACTGGTCGCCTTATTTCATCTCAGCTGTTGAAGCTGTTATGCAGCATAAGGACATCGAAAAATGCACTGAGGGTATAATAAACGGCAACGACGTCAGCGGCGGATTCCGTGAGGGTTGGGTAAAGATACTTGATATCAACAATGCAGCAGCTACTCCCGGAAGCAGAAAGCTAATGAAAAAAGCTGTAGAGGATATGAGCGCAGGTAAAATACACGTATTCAAGGGCAAATTTAAGGGCACAGACCCAAATGACCCGAACGACACTTGTGACCTATCAACAGAGTACATGGAAAACGCCAGCTCTTCAGCTCCCACATTCCACTATATCCTCAGCGACATCATTACAATTGAAACATGACCTGAAAAGGCTGCCGAGGACGTCAGCTCCTGCAACAAGCATCACACTTTTACTTGCAGGGGACGGCGTCCTCGGCGTATCTTAAATATTCTTGACAAATACTATAAAAACTGCTATAATATGTACGTAAACTTATGGGCTTGTAGCTCAGTTGGGAGAGCGCTGCGTTCGCAACGCAGAGGTCGAGGGTTCGATCCCCTTCAAGTCCACCACGCCAAGCGGGCGCGCGCAGCTCACGTTGACGCTCGTAAACTCGCTTACTCTGTACAAAAGGCAGACTATATTT
>DEDQ01000034.1:35914-41543 GCA_002350065.1 Ruminococcus flavefaciens | reverse complement strand
TGACGCTCGTAAACTCGCTTACTTTGTACAAAAGGCAGACTATATTTTCGCACACGGCACATTACTTGTAATGATGCGAAATTACCCGCGGAGTTAATCCGCAATGTGAGTTCAAGCTTTAATTTATATCTGATATGACCGGTGAATAATAAATGGCTCGCCGCCGTTTATTATTCACTTTTCCGTATACACCAGAATCTACACGAAAGGACATTGCTATGAACGTCAGAGATTCTCTTCTGAAAGCTTTTGCAGACGCCGGAAGCAACTATATATCCGGTTCGGCACTTGCGGAACAGCTCGGAGTAAGCCGCAATGCGGTATGGAAGGCTGTCAAGGCTCTTGAAAACGACGGATATACCATTGAATCCGTGACCGCAAGAGGCTACAGGCTTGCTGAAAATAACAATCATCTCTCCGAACAGCTCATCTCGGCAAAGGTGAATGCCTCCGTTCTCGGAAAGCAGATAATCGTTCTCGATGAAGTAGATTCCACCAACAACTACGCAAAAATAGTCTCAAAGGATATGCCGAACGGTACCGTCATCGTCGCCGACAAGCAGACCGGCGGAAAAGGCAGAATGGGCAGAAGCTTCGTTTCGCCCTCCGGAAAGGGCCTCTACATGAGCATTATCCTCCACCCCGAGTTCAGTATAAATACAGCTCCGCTGATAACTTCTGCCGCCGCAGTCGCCACAGCCGAGGCTATAGAGGCGCTCAGCAAAGCCGATGTAAAGATAAAATGGGTCAATGACCTGTACATCAACGGCAAGAAAATTGTCGGTATCCTCACCGAGGCTTCCGTCGATATGGAAATGCGGGCTCTCGACATCGCCGTTATCGGTATCGGCATAAACGTCAGGAGCGTTAAGGGTATCTTCGATGAGGAGCTCAGCAAGCGTGCTTCGTCTATCGAGGACGAAACAGGCGAAATAATCGACAGAAACGCGCTCTGCGCCGAGGTCATAAACTCGCTCGACTCATACCTCAGCAAGATAGAGAACCGCGCATACCTCCGCGAATATCGTAGCAGAGAGCTCCTGACCGGCAACATCATCACCGCAAAAGTCGGAAGCGAGACTGTAACAGGCAAGGCTCTCGGTATCGACAGGAATGCAAACCTCATGATAGAGACCGAAAATGGCATTGTACGTAGCCTTTCCTCCGGCGAGGCGAATCTTTGCAGGATAAAAGAATAATATAAAAGGACGACCGTGGTCGTCCTTTTTGTTTATCCGCATATTTCAATTATTGCCTCAGCCATAAGCTCGGCGTTTTTGAGCAGCTCGCCGACTGTGATGAACTCGTCGGGGCTGTGCATATGGTAGTCCTTGCCGGGAAATTCGGCTCCGAATGCGACTCCGCCCTCTATCTCGTGGACGTAGGTACCTCCGCCGATAGCGATACAGCGTCCCTTTTTACCGGTCACTCGCTCGTAGGTTTTCAACAATGCCTGCACAAATGTTGAATTTTCGTCCGTACAGTGAGGCTCAACTCCCTCGCAGGAGTCGATATCAAAGCCGGCTTCACGCAGCTTTCCGCAGATGATATCGCTTATCTCAGCCTTTTTCCTGTCGAGAGGGAAGCGAATATCAATGCCGCCGTGAAGTCTTCCCTCCTTTGTATAGAGTATCGACAGCACGCAGGTCATTTCGCCGGATATCGGGTCAGAGAAGCCGAGTCCGCAGCTTTTTCCGTTGAATTCACCGTGCGGGAAAAGCTCCGCGAGCTTTTTCAACATCGGCACTCCGTAGTTGTTGAAAGTCAGAAATTTCGTTATCGCATTATCGCCCTTTTCCGGAGTTGAAGCGTGCGCGGATACGCCCTTCATTTTGCCATAATTCAGCGAAACATCGCCGTTTTCTTCAAGTCTTACATCGTATGAGCAGAGCTGCGGCACGGCGTTGATAACGCCTCCCTCATCATATATTGCTCCATTGTTGAAGGGCGCCGAAAAATAGACCCTCAGCATACCCTTTTCCGCGTTTATGACCGGATATTCGCCGTCGGGAGTGAACACCATAGGCGGGAGCTCTCTCTTGCTGCGGTAGTATGCGAGGTCGGCAGAGCCGTTTTCCTCGTTCGTACCGAAAATAAGACGGACGCCCTTTTTCAGCGGGATACCGAGCTCCCTGACTGCTCTCAGCGCAAACAGAGTCGCAACTGCCGGTCCCTTATCATCGATAGCTCCACGTCCGATGAGCTTGTCGCCGTCCGCGGTCAGCGTGAACGGGTCGGAGCTCCAACCGCTTCCGGCGGGAACAACGTCAAGGTGCGAGAGTATTGCAAGCTCGGGCTCGGGAGCTCCGAAATCAGCCGAGCCGGCGTAGTTATCAACATTCTCAACAGCAAAACCGTATTCCCTGCATTTTTCAAGCATGAACGCAAGTGCGCGGGCAGGCTCCTCGCCGAATGGCTTGCCCTCAAGGGCTTCGCCCTGCACGCTCGGTATTGCTACGAGCTCGCTCAGCAGCCCGAGCATTTCGTCCTTGTGTGATTCGAGATATTTTCTGATTTCTGACATTTTTTACCTCACAAGTATGCCCTGTCGTAAATCCTTGAGGTCTCTGACAAAGCCGTTTTTATCGTTTCTGAATTATCGTTTATAAGCTTTATCTGCTCAGCAGTCAGCCTATTATTTTCGAGAATATTGCCGTTTTCGTCAATGGAAGAGTAGAAGAATTGGTTTTTATCAGCGTCAACTTCAATGCTGTATCCCTCGTTTTCGATGTTTATCAGCGTGAATTCGTGACCGCTGCCTTCAAAAATGCCGTATACATACTTTGCATGGAAATCAAGCGAAAAATCAGTAAGTCCCGGCATTTTCTGATGCGGCAGGACATATTTTATGCCTGTGCTGTCCGAGCGCTCATAGACCCTGTGATCGGTCTCACGGAATCCAAGCTCTGTAACGGCAGAGTTGAAATTCTCCTCAAGCTTATTTTTCCTGCTGAGCCATACTCCGCCGTATATTCCACCCGAAACCACAGAAGCCGCAATGACCGCTCCGCTTATAACAGCAACTGCGCGTCTGTACTTGTTCCATTTTTCAGCAATTTTAATTTTATTTGTTATACTTTCTACCATTTGTTTATCCTCCTTCAAAAGCTTATCAAGTGATATATCGAACCTGTCACTTATTTCAACTATCGTTTTCAGATCAGGAAAGCTTTTTTCATTCTCCCAGTTTGAGACCGTCTGTCGAGTAACGTAAAATAGCTTTCCGAATTCTTCCTGCGACATATTGTTTTTGGTTCTGATATCTCGGATATTTTTTCCGATATTCATTTTTTCACCTCCGCTTTTATCATAAAACAGCTTGCCGAAAATGTAAAGCAATAATCGCTTTACATCGCTGTTTTAAGGGGCGCAAAGATTATTTGACACCGATATACAGGCTTTTTCAGGAGTATATACACAAAAAACCGCAGCCTGCGCTGCGGTCTCCTGCTTCGCCGCTATTGCCTTATAGCGGCGGATAGAAAGAAAGGATAAATATGAAAAGTGAATATTTCAATTTTATCAGTTAACGATCGCTCTCTCTGTTTCCTTATCAAAGATGTGGATTCTGTTAGGATCGATAGCAACCTTGATGTCATCGCCGGGCTTAGCAGTAGATCTCGGGCTAACTCTTGCTGTGAGGTTGTTACCCTCGCATACGAGGTAGAGATATGTCTCTGCACCCATCATTTCTGTGATCTCAACATATGCATCGATAACGCCTGTTGTAGCATTTGAGAGGTACATTTCCTCATCGTGGATGCTCTCAGGACGGATACCGAGAATGATGTCCTTGCCAACGTAGTTGCCGAGCTCGTCGTTTACCTTAGACTCGGGAACGATGATCTGGTACTTAACGCCTCTTGAGTTCTTGGTGTCGTTTGAACCGAACTCAACGATGAACTGACCGTACTCTTCCTTGAGAGTTGCGTCGATGAAGTTCATCTGAGGTGAACCGAGGAATCCTGCAACGAACTTGTTTACAGGGTTCTCATAGAGGTGCTGAGGAGTATCTACCTGCTGAACGAAACCGTCCTTCATACATACGATACGGTCGCCCATTGTCATAGCCTCAGTCTGGTCATGAGTTACGTAGATAAATGTAGTACCGAGCTTCTTGTGGATCTTAGCGATCTCGGTTCTCATCTGAGCACGGAGCTTAGCATCGAGGTTTGAGAGAGGCTCGTCGAGAAGGAATACCTTAGGTGAACGAACGATAGCACGACCGAGCGCAACACGCTGACGCTGACCACCGGACATAGCCTTAGGCTTTCTGTCGAGGAGGTGTGAAAGGTCGAGGATCTTAGCAGCCTCGTTAACCTTTCTCTCGATCTCGTCCTTAGGAACCTTGCGGAGCTTGAGTCCGAAAGCCATGTTATCGAATACTGTCATATGAGGATAAAGAGCGTAGTTCTGGAAAACCATCGCAATATCTCTGTCCTTGGGAGCTATATCGTTTACAAGGCGGTCGCCGATGTAAAGCTCGCCCTCTGAGATCTCTTCGAGACCAGCGATCATACGGAGAGTTGTTGACTTACCGCAGCCGGAAGGTCCAACAAGAACGATGAATTCCTTATCCCTTATCTCTAAATTAACATCTGAAACAGCTACAACGCCGCCCGGATATTTCTTATAAATGCCTTTAAGTGTTAAGCCTGCCATTTAATCCAGTCCTCCAGTTCAAATTCATAAAATTTTCCTTGCTGATATCAACTATACACAGTATCAGCTATATTAATATAATAGCATTATTCGCGGATTTTTGCAAGATGCTAAATTGACAAAGTTATAATTGGTTGTTTATTAGAATTGCCGAAAAAACAGCGGAAAAATCGCGGCAAAAAGTATCAAAATCCAGTGGCTCGAACAAGTTTTCAACATCTTTGTGCAATAATTCCATACACTCGCCAAGCCGCAATTTTTCGGGAAGAATCAAGCCTCCGACGGAAACTCTCATGAGCTGTTCAACATGGTTTTCAACAGCGGCGAACATTCTTTTCACCTGATGATATTTTCCTTCTCTCAGCTCTATAAACGCCAGTTTTTCGGAGTTTTCAACATTTCGCACACGAGCAGGCAGACATTGATAAGCATCTGACAAAGTAATTCCGGCTTCAAAAATGTCAACATATTTACTTTTGAACGGATTGGCAAGTTTCACAATGTATATTTTTGGTATGTGCTTCTTTGGCGAAAGTATGCGGTGTGCGAGCTCTCCGTCGTCTGTTATGAGCAGTGCGCCGAGCGAATCCTTGTCCAATCTGCCGGCTGGAAACATATTTTTTGTCCGCATTTCCGGAGGTATCAGCTCCATAACAGTTTTACCGTCGCCGTCATCGGTAGAGCTTATGTAGCCGTCCGGCTTATTCAGCAATATATAGCGGAATTTGTCCGCACGGAGCTCGTTTCCGAGCACCTCTACCTTGTCGCGGTCGGGGTCTATCTGAGTGTCGGACTTTTTAACAACTGCACTGTTGACTTTTATGCCGCCCTTTGCGGCTATGCTCTTTATCTCACTGCGCGAGTATTCGGTCCGCTCAGAGATAAAACGGTCAAGTCTCATAGTTTACTCCTTTGGAATATTTTTTCACATTCAGCGAATAGTAATAGTAATAGAATGTAGAATTGA
>DEDQ01000034.1:35764-35901 GCA_002350065.1 Ruminococcus flavefaciens | reverse complement strand
ATTCTCAATTCTCAATTCAAAAACCCGTCAGGAGGATAAATATGTCACGAAAAACACTTATCGCTCTTATATCCGCTGCGGCTGCGCTTGCAGCAGTAGTATTCATATTTCCCGATAACAAAAACGCCGAAAAAGCC
>DEDQ01000034.1:33415-35627 GCA_002350065.1 Ruminococcus flavefaciens | reverse complement strand
ATCGTGCCCTCCGATTTTTCACAGGCGTATGAGGACTATGCCCGCATACAGGATAAGCAGGGTCTGCCGCTGAGAAAATACGCGGGCAGGAATGCTCAGCTCTATGTATACGAGGTAAAAAACTACAGCCCCGAAAGCCGTAAAATGCTCGCGGAGCTGCTTGTATGCAGCGACACAGCTATTGCGTCAATGGTCTACAGCGACGACGGGGGAAGTGTACGTCTCGCCGTTGGGTAATCACTTGAACAGCTTTATTTTTTCGCCTAATATCGGTATAACTATGGCATAGCCCTTGTATGCGCCCACTGCAAGAAATATCGTAGCCGCAATAACTACAATATTTATCATTACGCCGAGAAGCTGAGTTATCGGGCTTACCGCAGAAAGTATGCCGCTGATTATTTCTACTATGCCCATGATGATAAACCAGCAGAAGGACTGATTCGAGTGGAATTTGCAAAAGCTCGACTCCTTGTCCATTAAAAACGGTACAAAGAAAACGATAGGTGCGATATACGCTAAAACTGCATATATCGAGTATTTTCTCATATCAGCGCCAAAGTGGAGCTGTTCTTCATCGTCGTTGAATTTTTCAAACCAATCGTCCATTATTTTTTCTCCTTTTCGTGATTGCGTTCAAGGTCGCTTATAACATCGACAAATCCCGCAATATCGGTAAAATCTTCGTATACTGATGCAAATCTTATATAGGCTATCGGGTCTATCCCGCGGAGCTGCTCAAGCACGAGCTCGCCTATCTCCTTTGACTTTGCAACGGTCTTGAGAGCATTTGCGTAGTGATTCTCGATATTGTCCGCTATATTCTCGACCTGCTTCATTGAAACAGGTCGTTTTTTTATGGCGTTGAATATACCGGTTATTAGCTTGTTGCGGTCGAATTCCTCATAGCTTCCGCTTCGCTTTTCTACCATGAGAAGCGGCTTTTCGACCTCCTCGAAGGTCGTGAATCTTGCTCCGCAGTTTATGCATTCTCTTCTGCGCTTTATTTTTTCGTCCTTAGGACGCGAATCTATTACCTTTGAATCGGGATAGCTGCAATACGGGCACTTCATTTCACCGCCTCCTTTTCTGCCTGCTCTGTCATTTTTGAAAGTATATTATAGCTCGATACAAGGTCGCTTATGCCGTTAAAGCCGCTCCTGTAGAGCTCGAGTATGACGTTTGCGTCGGGATTCAGCGAGTACAGCTTCTTGAAAAACTGCTTGAACCGGAAGCTTCCCTTTCCGATGAGGAGACAGTCTCCGAGCTCGCCGGAATCGCTGATGTGAACGTGTTCGATGCGGCTTCCTGCCGCATCGAGAAATGTGAACGGATTCTCGCCGGCGCGTATCGCCTGTTTAGTATCAAGTACGAATGCGAACTCGTTCCCGAGCATTCCGGCTATCTCGCGTATGAATGCAGCAGAAGCGCTCCGGCAGCGTGAGACGTTCTCGACTGCGACCGTTACGCCGTACTCCTTGCCGAGCCTGTAGAGCTTTGAATAGCGCTCGCAGTAGAACTCGGCAGGGTGATTAGCCTTTGCTCCGTGAAGCACGAACAGGTCGGCTCCGACTATATTCATAAGCCTGAAATAGAGCTTGTGATACTCGAGAGCGTCCTCCATGCGGCGCTCGTACTCGGAGAAGAACATAAGCTGTTCTATCTCGCAGGTAAACGGGTGAACTGCGCAGCAGTTGACCTCGAAGCGCTTCAGCATATTCGCAAGTCCGTGAGCATAGCCCTTTTTCAGCTCTGACTGTGTATTCAGGAATATTTCGATGTTGGATACTCCGTTGACCGCAAGCTCGTATACGGCTTCTTCAAGCGGCTTAGGATAAAGACAAGCCGTAGAAACTCCGGCACGCAATGCGGTCACCTCCAAAAATACTGTTTCATTCATTATAGCATATTTCTTTATGAAATGCAACGTGCGCGGAAAATTATTATCTAATATTTGTCAATGTACAAATTCAAAGACTGCAAATGCTATCAGAAAAGCTCCTCCGAGCCATGAAAGGTCGTGCTCAAATGAGGATATCTTCTTGCCGGTAAGACTTCCGAGGACTATCGCCATTATTCCTGCCGCAAAGGTCAGGACTGCCGTCAGCAGAGCTGATACGTCGTTGTATCCGCAGCTCAGACCCATTCCCGCGCAGTCGAGCGAGCCTGCAAGTGCGAGCGATAATGCCTCCGCCGCAGAAAGAGTTTTCGA
>DEDQ01000034.1:31948-33390 GCA_002350065.1 Ruminococcus flavefaciens | reverse complement strand
CCGCTGTCGGTCTTGAGTGAGAGGCTCCCTTTCCGCGTGAGCTTTTTTACAATGTGGCGGAAAATGCTCTTGAAAACAGTCACGATACCTATTGACGTGAGCAGTATGAAGCTCATCATATGACAGATATTTACCGATATGAAGCGGCTTATGATATCTGAAAGAACAAGGAATACGCCGATTATCACGGCTCCGGCTCCGCTTATGAGCATTGCCGATGTGACCGGTATACGGATACTCTTATTGCAGTATGAGACCGATATCAGATATATGTCTATGCTGACGAGCAGCGCAAGTATTATTTCGTGATACAAAAAATCACCTCCGGATACATAATATGAATCAGAAGGTGATTGTGTTTATATTTCGTATATGAGTATCTCGGGAGGATTGAACGCGCGGAGCTTTCCGAGCCCGCCCGATACGAGCAGCTTTTTCCCGCCGATATCATATGCTCCCTTGGCATATTTCGGGAAGAATTTCCGCTCCGGCGAGAGCATGGCAATGCCGAAAAGCCTTACTACGCCGCCGTGGACGTGTCCGCTGAAGGTATAATCAGCTCCCCATTCTGCGTAGACCCTGCCGAAAAAGGGATTGTGCGCGAGCAGGAGAGTTTCCCCCGCAGGACAGTCTCCCACAAGCTTTTTCATGTCGCTGAGAGTGATAACATCGAGGTCTTTATAGTGCCTGCGGTTTTCTTCCTTCTTGTAAATAGTGTAGACAGGCTCTATGCCGCAGATATTGAAGCTTCTGCCGTTTACCTCGGCTTTAACGGTCTCGTTGCGGAGGAGGATAACTCCCGTATGGTCTATCATGTCGGCAAATTCCTTCTGCAATTCCTCGGTTATGAGGCTCTGCTCGTGGTTGCCGTAGATGAAATACACAGGAGCAACTTCGCACAGATCCTTCAGCAGCTTCTTTGATGCGGAAAAGTCGGTCTCCTTGCGTGAGACGAGGTCGCCGGTTATGAATATCATGTCCGGCTTTTCCCGCTTAGCAGCGTCGGATATGCGGCAGTTGTTCTTTCCGAATCGGCGCTTGTGGATATCGGAGATGTGCATTATCCGCACGCCTTTTCCGAAGCGCTTATGCCTAACTCTCATTATGAGCGTATTTTCTGTTATCAGATATAAGGTCAGCAGCAGCATTGCTGCCGCTGCTGTGAAAATGATATACTTCATTTATTCCTCATCGTCGTTATCCTCGGGGCTTGCCTCGATTATAACTTCGTTCTTTTCTTCCTCGGCAGCCTCAGCCTCGGCAAGCTTAGCCTGCTCTTCCGTGAGCTGCTCTACCTTCTCTGTCTCAGCGGAGTCGTCATGCTCGGCACGAGTGAACGCAACTACTGCTGCTCCCTCGTTTACCTTCATCACGCGGACGCCCTTTGCGATACGTCCCATGATGCGGACGTCGCTCGCAAGGATACGTATAATGATACCGTC
>DEDQ01000034.1:24686-31904 GCA_002350065.1 Ruminococcus flavefaciens | reverse complement strand
ACCTTGTAGTTCGTGAGACCGTAGCCGCCTCTGTTCTGGATACGGTAGCTTTCAAGGTCGGTACGCTTACCGTAGCCGTTCTCGGTAACTGTGAGCAGAGCCGCTCCCTCGCGAACTCTTGCCATGCCGACAACGTAATCGCCCTCGCGGAGACGTATCGCCTTTACGCCGTGAGCAGAACGCGACATCGCACGTATCTTGTCCTCTTCAAGGCGGATAGCCATACCGTTATGAGTTGCGATAACTACCTGCTCATTGCCCTCTGTCATGCGGACTCCGGCAATTTCGTCGCCCTCGTCAAGTCCGATAGCTATAAGACCGTTCTTGCGGACGTTCTTATACATCGAGAGGTTCGTACGCTTTATCTTGCCGTTCTTTGTTGCCATGACGATGAACTTCTCGTCGCTGAAATCGGTAGTCTTTATCATTGCGGCTATCTTTTCATTTTCAGTCAGCGGGAGAAGATTTATCAGATTGAAGCCGCGTGAAGCCTTAGATCCGTCCGGTACTTCGTAGCACTTGAGCTTGTACATTATGCCCTTGTTCGAGATGAATAGGATATTGTCATGAGTTCCGCAGATGAACATCGTATCAACGAAGTCCTCCTCGCGCTGCTTCATGCCGGTTATACCTCTTCCGCCGCGGCGCTGAGTCTTGTACTCGGTAACGGGCATACGCTTGATGTAGCCGTTGTTCGTGAGAGTTACAACGCAGTCCTCCTCGGGGATAAGGTCCTCGATATCGACCTCGCCCGATACAGATTCGATATCTGTGCGGCGGGGATCGCTGAACTTCTTGCGGATAGCGTTGAGGTCCTCCATGATTATCTGGTAAACTCTGTTCACGTCTGCGAGGATATCCTCGTAGTCGGATATCTTGGTGAGAAGTCCGAACAGCTCGTCGGTTATCTTCTGACGCTCGAGACCTGTGAGAGCTCCGAGACGCATCTGAACGATAGCCTCAGCCTGTTCTTCAGAGAGACCCTTCGCGCTTGCAAGATGAGTGCCGCTGAGGTCGAATTCAGCAGTATCGAGCACCTTGAAAACGTCCATATTCTTGAATATCTCGATACGCTCAAGAAGTGCGGACATATCGATATCCTTGAATCTTTCGATGAGTCTTTCCTTAGCCTCGGGGATATTCTTACTGCTGCGGATTATCTGGATTATCTCGTCGATATGGTCGGCAGCGAGAATGAATCCCTGCAAGATATGCGCTCTTTCGAGAGCCTTGCGGAGGTCGAAGCGCGTTCTGCGCTGTATAACACCTACCTGAAAATCGAGGTAGTGCTGGAGCATCTGCTTCAGCGTGAGTATCTTTGGCTCGCCGTTTACGAGTGCGAGCATGATGATTCCCACTGTGTCCTGAAGCTTTGTCATTGCAAACAGCTTATTGAGGACGATATTCGGGATAGCGTCCTTTTTCAGCTCGATAACGATACGCATACCGTCCTTGTCGGATTCGTCTCGCAGATAATATATTCCTTCAAGACGCTTGTCCTTGCAGAGCTGATTTATATTTTTGAGTATCAGGGTCTTGTTGACCATGTAGGGTATCTCGTCAACGATGATGCAGTTTCTGCCGTTCACTTCCTCGAAATGAGTACGGCTGCGGAGGATTATCTTGCCGCGTCCTGTGCCGTATGCAGCACGTATTCCCGCCTTGCCCATAACTATGCCGCCGGTCGGGAAATCGGGTCCCTGAATATGCTCCATGAGCTGGTCCATAGAGCAGTCGGGGTCGTCGATGAGAAGCTGTAATGCGTCAATGACCTCGCCGAGATTGTGCGGAGGTATATTCGTTGCCATACCAACTGCGATACCGGTAGAACCGTTTACAAGCAGGTTCGGGAATCGCGAGGGGAGAACTACAGGCTCTTTGAGTCGGTCGTCGTAGTTAGGAGCGAAGTCAACGGTCTCCTTGTTGATGTCAGTGAGCATCTCAAGGGTCATCTTTGCCATTTTAGCCTCGGTATAACGGTAAGCGGCAGCCTTGTCGCCGTCGATAGAACCGAAGTTTCCGTGACCGTCAACGAGCTTGTATCTCATCGAGAAGTCCTGCGCGAGACGTACAAGTGCGTCGTATACCGCAGCATCACCGTGCGGATGATATCGTCCGAGCACGGCACCGACTGTATCAGCGCACTTACGGTAAGGCTTTTCGGGAGTAAGTCCGTTCTCGTGGAGCGTATAGAGAATACGTCTGTGAACAGGCTTCAAACCGTCCCTTACATCGGGAAGTGCTCTTGATACGATTACCGACATTGCATACTGGAGCATGGAATTTTCCATTTCATTTACAATTTCGGAATGTATTACCTTGGAATTGTCATTGTAAAGCAAGATCTTTACCTCCTGTTTATGTTAGGGGAGCGAAGCGGCAAATATCACTTTTTGATATTTCTTATCACTTCAAGCTCTTTCTCTTCAAAGTTTTCCTTGGGGATTATGTAGAATACAGCCTTTCCGTAGATCAGCAGGAAGAATTCGTCGTATTCGAGGATATTCATCTTCTCGTCAGCAGGAATACGTGTGGGCTCGGGGAGGTCGCTTTCCTCGGATACGGAGCTCTCGTCAGGCTCAGTTTCACCCTCGCCTGTTTCCTCCTCAATGCCGTCGGGAACGGACACAGTCGAAATATCCACAAAGCTTTCACCAACGCCTATCTTATATACCGGCTCGCCGAGCTCCTTTACGGTATCGACGAGGCTTCTCCTTATCTTTCGCGGATTATACCACTCTCTGAAAGCGAGCGAGAGGCATATCACGATAAGCAGATATGCAAAGTAATTCTTCGGGTCCTTTACTGCGGCATAGATGAAATCTGCCGCAAGAAGCGTGAATATGCCCATGAAGATGTAGCTTTTTACGTAGATGTATTTCTTCTGGAACGCAAGATATCCCTCACGGAACGTATTCGCAGAGATACTGTATTCTTTTTCGAGTTTGTATTTTTCTTCCATTTTGTTTCTCTTTCTTTATATCTTACTTTTCAGGCGTTTGCAATGATGATTTCTTATATATCGAGATTCTGCGCATATTTTGCGTTTTTCTCTATGAAAAGTCGTCTCGGCTCTACGTTGTCGCCCATGAGTATCGAGAAAGTCTCGTCTGCTTTCAGAGCGTCCTCCATTTCTATCTTAACGATAGTACGGCGTTCGGGATCCATAGTTGTCTCCCAGAGCTGTTCGGGGTCCATCTCACCAAGACCTTTGTAGCGCTGTGTCTCGACCTTGAACTTGCCGTCCTCGGAAAGCTCTGCGATATATTTGTCTCTCTCCTCGTCCGAGAATGCATACTCCACGCGCTTGTTTCTCTCTACTCTGTAGAGCGGAGGCTGTGCTATATAGATATTTCCGTTTGTTATGAGAGGTCTCATGTAGCGGAAGAAGAATGTCAGCAGAAGTGTTCTGATATGCATACCGTCGACATCGGCATCGGCCATGATGATGACTTTTCCGTAGCGGAGCTTTGTTATATCGAAATCCTCGCCGATTCCGGTACCAAGAGCCGCAACTACGGGTTCGAGCTTGTCGTTGCCGTAAATTCGGTCTATACGGGCTTTCTCGACGTTGAGCATCTTTCCCCAGAGAGAAAGGATAGCCTGATATTTTCTGTTGCGTCCCTGCTTTGCACTGCCGCCCGCAGAATCTCCCTCGACGATGTATATCTCGGTATAGCGGTTGTCGCGCTCCGAGCAGTCGGCAAGCTTTTCTGGCATGGAAGCATTTCCGAAGTTATTCTTTTTGCGCTCGGCTTCACGCGCGCGCTTTGCGGCTTCTCTTGCTCTGTATGCAGATATGCATTTTTCAAAGATTATATTTGCGGTCTCGGGATTCTCTTCAAGGAAGTTCATGAGCTTTTCCGTCACGAGCTTCTCTACAAAAGGCTTTACTTCGGGATTTCCAAGGCGTCCCTTTGTCTGTCCCTCGAACTCGCACTCGGTAAGCTTTACTGAAACTACAGCGGTAAGACCTTCGAGAACGTCCTCACGTTTAAGGCTTTCTATCTCCTTTTTCTGAGTGTCCTTGCCCTTCTTTGAGCTTTCCTTCTCCTTGAATTTGCCGAATTTCTTTCCGTATTCGTTAATTACCTTGACAAGTGCGTTCTTGAAGCCTGTCTCGTGAGAACCGCCGTCCTTGGTATGAATATTGTTTGCAAACGAGAGAACTATCTCGTTATAGCTGTTATTGTACTGCATGGCTATCTCAGCGAAAGAGTCTCCCTGAGTGCCTGAAACATATATTACCTCATTTCCGAGGGGCATATATTCTCTTACCTTGTGGATATGCTCGACAAACTGACGTATACCGCCTTCGTAGTGAAGGGTCTCGCCCTGTATCTCGTTCTCATCGCGCTTATCAGTAAAGACTATCTTGATTCCGGCGTTCAGGAATGCCTGCTCGCGGAGTCTCCTGAGAAGGGTATCGTAGTCATACTCTGTTGTCTCGAAAATCTCGCCGTCAGCCTTGAACATTACGGAAGTTCCGGTCTCGGCGGTATCACCGATAATTTTAAGCTCCTCATCGTAGTGACCGCGCTCGAAACGCTGGAAGTAAACGTGCTCGCCGTCCTTTACAGTGAGCTCGAGCCATTCCGAAAGCGCGTTTACTACTGAAGCGCCAACGCCGTGAAGTCCGCCTGATACCTTGTATCCGCCGCCGCCGAACTTACCGCCTGCGTGAAGGATAGTGTATACTACTGTCGCCGCGGAGATGCCCTCCTTCGGGTGTATACCTACAGGGATTCCTCGTCCGTTATCGGATACGCGGATAACGTCGCCGGGGAGTATCTCAACGTTTATCTCAGTACAGTAGCCCGCGAGCGCCTCGTCTATCGAGTTGTCGACTATCTCGTAAACAAGGTGATGCAGACCGCTCGGACCTGTTGAACCGATATACATACCCGGACGCTTGCGGACTGCTTCAAGTCCTTCCAGGATTTGTATGTCGTTCTCGTCGTAGTTGTTATTCTGCTGACTCATGATTTACCTCCATGAATTTTGGTTGTATATGTCGCTTGCCCAATTTATCGGGTTGTTGTCGATATATTGCCATATCTGGCACAATTCTTCCCTGTTTCGTATGATGTGGTCGTGGAAGGATTTTTGCCATATTGAAAATCCAATCTGTTTCGTGGATATTGACTTCAGACCGTTTATTATCTGCGAAACTGATTTTGTAGGGAACGCCGCCCTCGGCGTTCCGCCCGTTACGGTATCATCTTCATAATCCGAAACAAACAATATCAAATGAATATGGTCAGGCATTATCACATAATTCAATACCGATATATACCTGTATATCTCATTTATTTAATTATATTTTTATTAACAATTTCACCGTATTCCGTAAATTTTACGATTGGAACGCCGAGGGCGGCTTTCCCTACGATATCATCGTTTCCGTCAATTATTTCCGATAGGTATTGCACGCGTTATTTCGTGCATATCGTCACGAAATAAAGACCGTTCGATGAATAATCGTAATTTTTCAGGCGATTTAGTTTTCTGCTATTCAACGCCGTATATCTTATACCCCTCCGATGCCGGCTGGGTGGATGTTTCCATGCTCTCGTTAAATCTGTAGCAGTCTATGATACCTTCGTATTTGCTGCCTTTTCGCTCGAATTTTATGTTACAGATAAGCCGTTCGTCTATCCTGCAACTATACTCCGCAAAACTTCCGTCATCGGATTCGTAGCTGTTTCTCACCGATTTGCCGTGAAAATCCTCCATGAATCTTCTGTAGTCATCAGTTTTAAACGAAAGATGTGAATCGCCGTCCTCAGGAAACATCGAAGGCTCCCAGTAGCGCTTTGGCTTTGCATTATCAAGGCTTATCTTATACTTGTTTTCAACAAATTCTATACGCTCGGCGTTGAAGTAATACCAGTCAGTCGGAAGTATCAATTTATAGCAGCTATAGCAGCTATAGCATAAAAACACTAATACAGCCGTCAGAATTATAAGCTTTATCTTATGCTTTTTGATGAAGTACAGGAGACCGCTTTCATTGGCCTCCTCCTCGAATTCTATCTCCACTACAGACCGCCTCCCTCCGCGAGCCGCTTTTTCAGCGTACTTGCCGCAAGCTGTGAAACGTATATGCGCTCTTTGCCGTTTCTGACTGTGATTATATACGTTTTCGGCAGGTCGTAGGTCGCGTAAAAGACTTTTTTCTCCCTCTCGGCGCGGTCAAGCAGCTTTTTCGTGATGCCTGTGACTGTGGTATTATCCATGTCGAATATGCCCACAACGTCGCGCATATCGACCGAGTAGTTATTCCCTATATGAAGATATATCGCCTTTTTCATCTATGAGCCTTCCTCCGCTGATGCGCATTATGCGTCCCTTTATCTCGGGGAGGAGCGCTCCCTCGTTCGGAGTTGTGAGGAACACCTGCATTCCCTTTATCATATCGAATATGAACTTCTGTCTGCGCTCATCGAGCTCTCCCATAACGTCGTCAAGGAAGATGACGGGAGCTTCCTTCGAGCGCTTCATGAATATCTCAGCCTGTGCGAGCTTCATAACGAGCGCGGCGCTTTTTATCTGTCCCTGCGAACCGAAATCGCGGGCGCTGACGCCGTTTATCTTTATGAGTATCTCGTCGCGGTTAACTCCCGCATGGGTCGAGCCGGTGCGGATATCGTAGTCCTCGGTATCGCGGAGCTTGCGGTAATACTGCTCTATAGCCTCATCGCCGCACGGACGTTCAAAGTCCTCGCTGCGGTAGACATTTGACTTGTATTCGAGCTCTAACAGCTCCTCGCCGCCTGAAATGGTCTTGTAAAGCTTTCCGCAGATATCGTTTATCCTGCCGACATATTCATTGCGCATATACGAGATGACAGCTCCCTCACGGGCAGCTTGCCTGTCCCATATATCGAGGATATCAGCCTTTGTTCCTCCCTGCATTATGCCTTTCAGAAGAGCATTGCGCTGATTCATCACGGCATTGTGCTTGTTGATGTGGAGCACGAATGCGGGATTGAGCTGCGACGCTGCCATATCAATGAAGCTTCGCCTTTTTTCGGGCGAGCCCTTTATGATATCGACATCATCAGGGATAAAAGCAATGCACTTGAAAACATCAAAAAGAGCCCGCGTGCCTTTCTGCTTTACGCCGTTGAGATGTATCTGCTTAGGATTGCTCTGGCTGCGGAACATCTCGAACTCTATTTTCTGTTCTCTGACGCTGTCCTGTATCTTTATCTT
>DEDQ01000034.1:22554-24637 GCA_002350065.1 Ruminococcus flavefaciens | reverse complement strand
CTCTTGCAGCCGGAAAGTATCCACATCGCTTCGAGCAGGTTTGTCTTTCCCTGAGCGTTCGGTCCCACGATGATATTATATCCGGGGTCGGGCTCGAAGGAAATGCCGGAAAGATTCTTGAAGCCGTCTATATCGGCATATGTGATGGTCAAATTACCTCAACCTCTCCGCCGCCGGATACAGACACTCTGTCGCCGGGACGTATCTTCTTGCCGCGCATGGTGCAGACCTCGCCGTTGACGAGGACCTGACCGTCCTGTATGAGCATTTTTGCTTCTCCGCCCGAACCGACAAGAGACGCAAATTTCAAAAGAGCATCAAGCTTGATGAACTCTGTAGTTATCTTTATCTGTTCTGCCATGTTGAACCTCCCTGTGGAGTTCAGTTTTTGAGCTGTATCGGCATGATGAGGTAAATATAGCTCTCGCCCTCGAGCGGAAGTATCTCTATTACCTTCATCGCACCGTTGAAACGGACTCTTACCTTATCGCCCTCAGCCGCGCGGAGCGCTTCGAGCACGAGCTTGTTATTGAATCCGATAGTGACTGTTTCGCCTGAGATATCAGCTGTTATAGCGTCATTTACGCGTCCTATGCTGGTCTTGCAGCTTATCTTGAGCACTCCGTTTCCTACCTCGCAGCGGATAGGCGACTTGTTCTTGTCGTCAATGATGAGCGAGCAGCGTTCGAGGCTGTTCATGAAATCCTTCTTGGATACGATGACCTCAGTCTTGAAGCCGTTCGGAATGCTGAGCTTGTAGTTATGGAATGCGCCTTCAAGAAGGCGGGATATAACAAATACGTTGTTTATCTCGAAGATGATATGGCGGTCGTTAGTGCAGATGACGCAGTTTTTGTCGTCATCGTCCTTGATAAGGGTCGAGACCTCCTGCAATGCCTTCTTCGGAACGACAAAGTGGAATTTTTCGCTGCTCTCGGTGAGCTCGCCCCTGATAGCAAGGCGGAATCCGTCTATAGCAACGAGGTTGAACTTGCCCTCCTCGATATCGAAGAGCTCACCGGTGAGTACGGGCTTGCTCTCGTTGAGAGAAGCGGCATAGCTTGTCATATTTATCATAGACCTGAGAGTCGTCTGCTTTACAGAGAAGCTTCTCTGAGCGTCAACGACGGGAAGGTCGGGGTATTCTTCTGCTGACATCGCAACGAACGAGCACTCTGTGGCAACGCTTGAAAGCTGTACCATATTGTTATCGTCAACGCTGACTGTTACCTCGTCGCCGGACATTTTTCTTACGAATTCGCTGAAAAGTCTTGCGCTTACTACGAATTCGCCGCTGTCCTGAGTATTGGCTGTGATAGTAGTTCTGATACCCATTTCAAGGTTAAAGCCTGTAAGCTCGACCTCGTTGGGAGAAACTTTTACCTTTATGCCCTCAAGAGCCTGTATGGTAGATTTCTGAGGAACTGCGCGTGAGACGTTTCCGATAGCGTCTGCGAGTTCAAATTTATTGCATATGAAATTCATTTATATGACCTCCGGAAAAGTAAAGAGCTGATAATGAAACGGATATTGAATATTTTATGTATCGTTTCAGCGGCAGCTGACAGGTTTTGATCCTGACATGATGTGCTTATCCATGATAAAGAAAGATAAGTTAAGATAATTTTATAGTAGTAATAGTAGGGGCTGTGGAAAAGTCAGGACAGGCTATATTTGCCTGTATACAGCCATAAGCTCGTCCACATAAAGGTGTTGTCAGATTTGTGTGAAATGTGGACAGCCCTCATCAGGGGCTTTTTTTCTGTTGAAGAAGTTTATGTCTGTGGAGTTGAAGTTGAGAAAAAGTTGAGGATTTTGTTGAACTGACTCTCAGTATAATTTCTGACGTTTCCAATGGTTGAAGTTGAAAACTCCGAACGGTTGAAAAGCTTCGTTATCAGAAAACGTATGGGAATTATTTCCGCTTTGCTGGCTGATAAACAAACGGTAGATTATTACACATAGTTTTAAACATTGTGTTGAAAACCCGGTTGAAAGAAGTTTATTCAACAGTTTCACCGTTCATAGTTTATGACTTGCTCTTGTCTCTGATATTCTTGATGATGTCGTTTACGAGGTTGCT
>DEDQ01000034.1:21964-22366 GCA_002350065.1 Ruminococcus flavefaciens | reverse complement strand
GAGCGGAGGTCCTCGGGAGATACGCCGTAAACGGTGGATACCTCGGAGATTATCTTTTCAACAGTTATCGGTATAGGCTGTTCATCTGTGAGCACGTCGCGGATAACGCTCTGAGCCATAGAAATGGTTATCGGGCTGCCTGCGAAGTGGTTGAGAGCCTTCAGGCGTATTACTGCGCCNNATGATGTCGTTTACGAGGTTGCTTAGGTTAGCGTCCTTCTGGATAGCGTCTGTAACGCTGTTTACCGAGTAAACGATAGTAGAGTGGTCACGTCCGCCGAATTCAGTACCTATAGAAGCGAGCGGCATCTGTGTTATCTCTCTTACAACGTAGATAGCTACCTTACGTGCGATGGATATCTGCTGAGAGCGCTTGTTAGAGCGGAGGTCCTCGGGAGATAC
>DEDQ01000034.1:21545-21708 GCA_002350065.1 Ruminococcus flavefaciens | reverse complement strand
GCTCGCTCTTGCGGTTGATGATAGCGAGTCTTGTCTCGTAGTCAGGAGCGGAAATATCAGCGATAAGACCGCCCTCAAAGCGTGTGCGGAGACGTGATTCAAGAGTGATGAGCTCCTTCGGGGGCTTATCTGAGGTGATAACTATCTGCTTGCCCTCCTGATG
>DEDQ01000034.1:17345-21325 GCA_002350065.1 Ruminococcus flavefaciens | reverse complement strand
TGGGTCTTGCCCATTCCGGAGGGACCGTAGATAAACAGCGGATTATAGCCGGATACCTCGCGCTCTCCGCAGTTTTTAGCCACGGATTTACTGCACGCAAGCGCAAAGCTGTTTGAGGGACCCTCGATGAAGGTATCGAAAGTGTAGTCGTAATTTGCGAATTTATAGGATTTTTCAAGCTCGGCATTTTTCTTGTCAAGCTCTGCATCGGTGGGTATCTGACCGCCGATAGGTTCATCGGATTCAACATTGATGATGATATTCACGTTAAGACCCAGCACGTTCAGGAAAGCCTCGCTGAGAATGGAAGCATATGTGGTCATTACGATATTTTTCTGGAAATCTGTACCTACGCTGAAAACTGCATTTTCGCCGTTGAAATCAACGGGAGTAAGGGGGTCTATCCAAGTTTTTACGCCGATAGCGGGTATCTTATTGTTTTCAAGACAGTATTTCTTTACGTTCTCGAAAACTTCCTCAAATGAGTTCATATGTAACCTCCGTATGAAATTTAGATTATGCGGAGAGTTTCAACAACAGAAAAAATAACGATACTCTCCTATAATAATATACATTATATTATATCATACAGCTGATGAAATTGCAAGCGCTTTTATATATACAAGGTTTAGAAAATGAGACTGAAATCAACACCTAAATTGACATATTGTTGAAAACTGTGTTGAATCAACCCCTTGATGTAGAAAAAGTGTTTGTTTCAGCGTGTCAAAAGGGTTAGAAAGCTGTTGAAAAATGATTTTTGACCACAAAACGAACAGGTTTTCCACAGTACTATTCAACTTTTCAACAGTTTCGGACGGTCGAAAATGTGTGAAAAACAGATTTGATATATGATTTTTTAAATAGCCGCATAGCCTGTCGGAATAGGCGTGTCTGCTTCAAAAAAAAGCCGTAAAATCGTCGTCTGATTGGTGAAAATCATCAAAAATGCATTTTTCAGAAAAAAATTTCTCAAACCGCTTGACATATCTTTATTTTTGAAGTATAATCTTATAGTGTAATGCGTACAAGTGTATGCTTATATTTGTGATCCGGAGTCGGCTTTTCCGGCTCTTGTATAACATTAGCGCAGAGAGGAGGACACTGAATATGAAAAGAACATATCAGCCTAAGAAGCTCCACAGAAAGAAGGAGCACGGCTTCATGAAGAGAATGTCTACTAAGAACGGCAGAAAGGTTTTAGCTCGTAGAAGATCTAAGGGCAGAGCAAGATTAACTCACTGACGACGCTGACCACAAAAATACGTTTTTGTGGTCTTTTTTGTTAATTATCTTATTTTTGTTACTGCTTTTATATCAAAAACTACTGGATAAACCGGCATTGTGCCGGATCGGAAAGTTATGCTTTATACTGAAACTCTTAAAGATAATAGGGATTTCCTTAACCTTTACAAAAGAGGACGCTATATCCCCTCAAAATATTCCGTTATTTACGTTAAGCCTAACGGCAGACCCTATAACCGCCTCGGCATAACTGCCGGCAAGAAGATAGGCAACGCCGTTCACAGGAACAGGGCTAAAAGACTTATCCGGCTTGCCTACCGTGAGTCTGAGATAGCGATGCCTGTGGGCATAGATATCGTAATAGTCGCAAGAGCTCCTATTTGTGAGATAAAATCTGACGTTTACCGCGACTATATGAAAAAGTACGGCGTTAAGGAGATCGGGAAGATCGCCGGGAATATAAAGAAATAATATGAAATATATCGTGCTTTCACTGATAAAGTTTTACAGAAGGTTCATTTCTCCGCTCAGCTCGCCAAAGTGCAAGTATTATCCTACGTGCAGCTGCTACGCGCTTACTGCCGTTGAGAGATTCGGCGCGATAAGAGGCTCGGCACTTGCGGTATGGAGGATACTCCGCTGTAATCCGTGGTCTATGGGAGGTATAGACTATGTTCCAGAGAAGTTTACCTTTAAAGTGAAAAAGTATGACTATATGAACGATTTTCCAAGCGATGAGCATGACTTCTCTGATGACTCTAACAACTGAGAGGTATTTGAAAAGTGAATTTTTTGTATGATCTTATAGGCGTGCCTTTCGGCTATCTTATGTCGTTTATCTACGACATCGTACCGAACTACGCGCTCGCCATAATTATCTTTACGCTTGTGACAAAGCTGCTGCTCTTCCCTGTTAACTACAAAACACAGAAGAATGCGGCAAGAATGCAGCTGCTTGCACCGAAACTTGAAAAACTAAAGAAAAGCTTTGAAAGCAATCCTCAGAGATTACAGGAGGAACAGCAGAAGCTCTATCAGCAGGAGGGTATCAACCCCATGGGTTCATGCCTGCCGATGTTCGTGCAGATGTTCCTGCTCTTCGGCGTTATCGACGTTGTATATAAGCCGATAACTCATATCCTGCATATCAGCAAGCCCGTAAGAACTGCGGCTATCGAGAAGGCTTCCGAGCTCGCTGTAAAGTACGGCGACGTTAACGGAGGAAAGGCTATAAGCGCCAAGAACCTCAGATCCGAGCTTCTTACAGCGGAAGTGCTCGATAAGCACCCCGATGATTTTACTATCTACTCTGAGAATTTCCATGACAAGGTTTCAAAATTCTCGGAAACTTTCAATGTTTTAGGAGCTAACCTCGGTAAAACTCCTCAGCTCCACCCCGAAACATGGAACAGGGAATCGCTGATACTCTTCTGTATCCCCTTCCTTGCAGGTCTTGCACAGCTTTTATTCTCATTATATTCCCAGATACACCAGAAAAAGACTAATCCCAATGCTCAGGCTGCCGGCGGCGGCTGCATGATGGCTACAACGCTTCTCATGCCTTTGATGTCTGTATGGTTTGCATTCGGACTTCCCGCAGGTATCGGCTTCTACTGGATATTCTCGTCTCTTTTCTCATTCGTTATAACCTTTGCTCTCAACTGCTACTTCAGCAAGGACAGAATCGAGGCTATCAACGAGAAGGAAAAGGAAAAGGCTCGTATTTACGCAGAAAAACACCCCGGAAAGAAATCCTTCATGCAGAGAATGATGGAATCTCAGGCTGCTATGGAGCAGCAGAGCAATGTCAGAGTTGACGAGAACGGCGATAAGATATCACGTTCAGAGCATAACAAGCAGAACCGCGATAAGCTCAAGGAAGCCCGCAAGCGCATGGCAGAAAAATACGGCGATTCTTATGACGATAACGAGGAATGATAGGAGGTCAAGAAAATGACAGAAGTATTTACAGCTAAATCAGTTGAGGAAGCCAAGGAATTGGCTGCTAAGAAATTCGGCAAAAGTATCAGTGAAATAAGATTTGAAGTTATTGAGGAAGGCAGTAAGGGATTCCTCGGTATCGGTGCTAAGGAAGCAAAGGTAAAGGCTACCTATATCGCAGAAGCTCCCAAGCCCGTTGCTACAGCTCCCAGTGTTACTGCTCCTGCACCTGCTGTTAAGAAGGAAGAGGCTCCTGCTGCTGAGCCCGTAAAGGAAGAAGCAAAGGCTGAGCCCGCTCCTGTTAAGGAAGCTCCCAAGCCGGCTGAAAAGCCTGCTGCTGAGGCTGCTCCTGAAGAGGAAGAGGAGGATTTCTCACTCGACAACTTCACTGTCATCGAGGACGAGGCTCTTCTTGACCCCAAGGTTAAAATTGCCAAGGATTACATTACAAGCATTCTCCGCGCAATGGACGTTGACGCTGAGTTTACTGTATACCAGAACGAAACAGGCGCTGTTATCAATATCGAAAGCGATAACAACGGCACTATAATCGGCAGACGCGGTGAGACACTCGATTCTATCCAGTATCTCTGCTCTATCATCGCTAACAAGGGCGATAAGGAGTATTTCCGCATCACTATCGACTGCCTCGGCTACAGAGCTAAGAGAAAGGAAACTCTCGAGCAGCTCGCTGCAAAGGTTGCAAAGTCGGTTCTCAGAACAGGCAGAAGTCAGCCCCTCGAGCCCATGAATCCCTACGAGAGAAGAGTTATCCACTCTGCAATATCCAAGAT
>DEDQ01000034.1:14089-17298 GCA_002350065.1 Ruminococcus flavefaciens | reverse complement strand
TCGAATAATCCGAGAAGAAACGATAATCGCCGCAGAAATAACCGCGACGACAGACGCGGAGGCGGAAGAAACAACAATCGCCGCAGAGAAAGACGTGAGCCTTTCGAGCCAAGAGCTATCGACCTTTCAACTTCCTTCGAGAAGGACTACAAAAAGCCCAAGCCGGAGGATTCAATGGAAGGCGGTCTCTACGGAAAGATCGAACTTTAATACATCAAACAACGGCTTTATGCCGTTGTTTTTTTAGGAAGTGATAATATGTCAACTATTGCGGCTGTATCAACTCCGAATGCGGTCGGAGGCATAGCTGTGATACGTATTTCCGGCGAGAATGCCCTCGGCGTTGCGGAGAAGATATTCCGTCCGTTTGCGGGTAAAAGCGTTGCTGAAATGCAGGGTTATACCTGTGCTTACGGCATTGCCTGCGACGGTGACGAGCGCATTGACGACTGCATTCTGACGGTGTTCAGAGCTCCGCACAGCTACACCGGCGAGGACGTATGCGAGCTTTCATGTCACGGCGGACTTTACGTATCAAAGCGCGTTCTTAGGGCTGCTCTCGCAAACGGAGCTGTAAGCGCCGAGGCGGGAGAATTCACCAAGCGAGCATTCCTCAATGGAAAAATAGACCTGACGCAGGCGGAATCTGTTATGGACATTATTTCTGCCCGGAGCGAAATTGAGCTTAAAATGGCGGAGCAGCTCCGCGAGGGAGCTGCCTTCAAAAAGGCGAAGAAGTGCTCTGAGAGGCTTCTTGCGCTTCTCAGCGGACTTGCCGCATGGACTGATTATCCCGACGAGGATATTCCCGAGGTCGAGCCTGAGAATATACGCCGCGAGCTTGGATTTGTCAAGAACGAGCTGAGCTCTCTTATAAAGAATTACGACAGCGGACGTATCGTCCGCGACGGCGTATTGACTGCTATTGTGGGACGTCCTAACGTTGGCAAATCAACTCTGTTCAATGCGCTTAGCGGCTGCGAAAGGAGCATTGTCACCGATATTGCAGGCACTACTCGTGACGTTGTTGAGGAGTCTGTGCGGCTCGGAGATATTGTTCTGCGTCTTGCCGATACTGCCGGTATCCATGACACTGAAGATATTATCGAGGGGATCGGAATTGACATTGCTGAGAAAACTGCTGATTCTGCAGAGCTGGTTATTGCTGTTTTTGACGGAAACTGTCCTCTCACGGCGGACGATTTATATTTAATTAACAAAATTAAAAATAAAAAATGCATTGCTGTTATCAATAAATCAGACAAGCCTCAACTCATTGAAATAGATGAGATACGCAAAAATATTATACACACAGTATATATTTCAGCTAAAGAAAATGAAGGTCTGAGTGATTTAGAGAAATCAGTTGAGGAGCTTTTCGAGATAAATTCTGACAGCTTTTCAGTTGCTTCGGCAGCGAATGAGCGTCAGAAACAGTGCATTGACAATGCTCTCAGATGTGTTGATGAGGCACTTGAGATCATCGGCAACGGAGAAATGCTTGATGCCATTAACGTTGTAATTGACGAAGCTGAGCAGCATTTGCTCGAGCTGACTGGTGAGAAAATCACGGAGGCTGTTGTCAACGAAGTGTTCTCGCGTTTTTGTGTTGGAAAATAATGTTCCATGTGGAACAATGAATGAGGAATTTTTATGTCATATAAAATGGGTGAATTTGACGTTGCTGTCGTCGGAGCCGGTCATGCCGGCGTAGAGGCTGCACTTGCCTCCGCGCGAATCGGCTGCAAGACTGTAATGTTTACTATATCGCTTGATCAAATCGCGAATATGCCATGTAATCCGTCGATTGGCGGAACTGCAAAGGGTCATCTTGTCCGTGAAATCGATGCTCTTGGCGGTGAAATGGGCAAGGCTGCGGATAAATGTTTCATTCAGAGCCGTATGCTTAACCGCGGAAAAGGTCCTGCTGTTCATAGTCTTAGGGTGCAGGCTGACAGGGTGAAGTATCATAATTATATGAAACAAGTCTGCGAGAAGCAGGAAAATCTGTATGTGAAGCAGGCTGAAATCACTGAAATTTTGACTGAAAACGGAAAAATCACAGGCGTAAGGACTTCTCTTGGAGCTGAGTATTCAGTCAAAGCAGTGGTAATTGCGACCGGTACCTACCTGAAAGGCAAGATCCATATAGGCGAATCTTCATATGAAAGCGGACCTGATTCTGCTCTTCCAAGCCGGGGATTATCTCAGAGTCTAATTGATAATGGAGTGGAGCTTCGTCGCTTTAAGACGGGTACTCCGTGCCGTGTACATAAAAGAAGTATTGATTTTGATGCAATGGAACGTCAGGACGGCGATAGTGATATTGTTCCGTTTTCGTTTGAGACTTCACCTCTCGGACTTGAGAATCAGGTGAGTTGCTATATAACTTATACAAATAGTAATACACATGAAGTGATACTGAACAACCTCGACAGATCACCGTTATACAGCGGAAGAATTGAAGGAGTTGGACCTCGTTACTGTCCGTCAATCGAGGACAAAATCGTTAGATTTTCTGATAAGCCGCGGCATCAATTATTTGTTGAGCCAATGGGATTATCAACAGATGAGTATTATCTACAGGGAATGTCATCATCGCTCCCCGAGGACGTTCAGCTTGCATTTCTTAGAACAATAAAGGGACTTGAAAAAGTCGAGATAATGCGTCCTGCCTATGCGATAGAATACGATTGCTGCGACCCGTTACAGCTCTTGCCAACACTTGAATTCAAGAAAATCAGCGGATTATATGGTGCAGGACAATTCAACGGCAGTTCGGGTTATGAGGAAGCTGCAGCTCAGGGACTTGTCGCAGGAGTAAATGCTGCTCTAAAAATAAAAGAAAGAGAGCCGCTTATCCTTAGCCGTTCAAGCTCTTACATTGGCACTCTTGTGGATGATCTTGTAACAAAGGGCTGCTCTGATCCTTATCGAATGATGACTTCTCGGAGTGAGTATCGCTTGATTCTGAGGCAGGATAATGCTGATCAGCGACTCATGCCTATCGGATTCAGGATAGGACTTATTGGTCAGAATAGAATTGATGTGCTGGAGAGAAAAATTGACCTCACGGAAAAAGAGATAAAGCGTGTTTCACGTGAAACAATTGCTCCTTCCGATGATATCAATACTTTTCTTGAGTCAAAAGGTACGGCAGCACTAAAAAGCGGCTGCAAGATTGCTGACCTTATACGCCGACCACAGCT
>DEDQ01000034.1:11443-14062 GCA_002350065.1 Ruminococcus flavefaciens | reverse complement strand
TGATGTTTGTGAACAGGTCGAGCTCCAGATAAAGTATAAAGGATACATTGAAAAGCAGCTTGCACAAATTGAGCAAATGCAAAAGCTTGAAGAGAAAAAACTGCCGCAAAACACGGATTATAGCCAAGTTTACGGTCTGAGACTTGAAGCTGCCGAGAAACTTAATAAGATACAGCCGCTTTCAATCGGACAGGCTTCACGTATTTCCGGAGTATCACCCGCAGATATCTCCATGCTCGCAGTTTGGCTTCAGAAAGAGAAGAGGTGAATTGATGCTTCCTGATTTTGAATTATGTTGCTCTGCGTTTGAGAAGAATGGACTCGTACTTGATGAGATTAAATATGAGAAGCTCAACAAATACGCTGAATTCCTTGTTGAGTATAATCAAAATGTAAATCTCACAGCTCTTACTGAGCCTCAAGAAATACTTTATAAGCATTTTATCGACAGTATAATGCTTACAAAATACGTGGATATTCCCGAAAATTCGGCAATTATTGACGTTGGTACAGGTGCGGGTTTTCCGTCTGTTCCTCTGAAAATTTTTCGTGATGATATCAAACTGACACTTCTCGACAGTCTTGCCAAACGAATTTCTTTTCTTGAAAAGCTTTGCGATTTGCTTGAAATTGAAGCAGAAGCGGTCCACGGCAGAGCTGAGGATATAGCAAAAATGCCTGAATATAGGGAAAAATTTGACTTCTCATGTGCTCGTGCAGTTGCAAATTTTTCGACATTATCCGAATACTGTATTCCTTTTGTAAAGAAAAATGGCTCATTTATTTCGATGAAAGGTCCTAACGAGGACGTAAAATCAGCTGAAAATGCCATTAAAATTCTTGGAGGGGAGATAACATCGGATATTGAATACGAGGTTGAGTCCGATAAACGCAGGATAATCACTATAAAAAAAATATCGCAGACTCCGCCAAAATACCCCAGAAATAGCGGTCAAATCAAGAAGAAGCCGCTCTGACTAAGTTGCAAATAAGCGTATTTTCCGCCAAATACTCGATTTTTGGCGGAATTTTTTTATGGAATTTATTTCCCGATGATGATATCATTTTCTTACAGGGTGTTCCCGAGTTTATTAAGAGGATAGATATTATGTCTGGATTTTTAAATTTTACACGTGAAAAGCAAATAAAAAAGGTTATTGAATTAGATGTTGACAGCATCGTGCCGAATCCTAATCAGCCAAGAACTGACTTCTCAGAGAGTGATATCTCCGCTTTGTCGGATTCAATTGCTCAGAATGGTATTCTTCAGCCGCTGTGCGTACGTAAATGCGGTGATTCTTATGAATTGATAGCAGGTGAGAGACGGCTTCGTGCAGCAAAAATGTGCGGTTTGAGGACTGTTCCATGCATTATCCATGATATGTCTGACCGAGAATCCGCTATTCTTGCTCTTGTTGAGAATATTCAGCGTCAGGATCTTTCGTTTTTCGATGAGGCTGCTGCGATTGAAAAGCTAATAAGCTTCTATGGGATGACTCAAGAGGAAGCTGCCGAAAAGCTCGGAAAGGCGCAGAGCACAATTGCAAACAAGCTTCGACTTCTTCGACTTACGCCTGATGAGCGAATGCTTATCACGAAATTTGAACTGACGGAGCGGCATTCCCGCGCTCTTTTGAAGCTCGCAAGTCCTGAGGACAGAATAATCGTCCTTGAAAAAGTAATCAATAATAAACTTAATGTTGACAGGACTGAGCGCCTGATTGAAGAGTACATAGGCAGCTCGCGTGAGAAACACAGCTACAAAAAGCGGTCAAAGGTTTTCCAGAATGTGAAAATTTTCATAAATACAATAAATCGTGCCGTCGAGACTATGCAGGCGGCGGGAATCCCCGCTGATTCGCGTAAAATTCAAGGTGATGATTATGTTGAGTATAGGGTAAGAATTCCTATGCAGAAGCGCTAAATTGTTCCACATGAAACAATTTTCGTCAATGTTCCACGTGAAACGCCTGAAAATGTTCCATGTGGAACATTTTTTACGGTTATTTTGGTCTAAAATCGTCATATTATGTATTTACAAAGCACGGCAAAAGTGCTATAATATATGTATGTTGTTACGAAAGGAAGGAATCCTATGGGTAAAATTATCGCAGTTGCCAACCAGAAGGGCGGCGTCGGAAAGTCGACCACGGTCGTAAATCTCGCCGCATACCTCGGAATGAGAGATAAAAAGGTGCTCTGCGTTGACTCCGACCCTCAGGGTAACGCAACTACAGGATTCGGTATAAAGAAAAAAAGCGTTTCTGTCTCGACTTATGACGTGATAATCGGTAAAGCACGAGCTCAGGACGCCGTTATTGAGACTGAATTTAAGAATCTGAGCGTTATTCCTGCTACTGAAAACCTCGCAGGAGCTGAAATAGAGCTTCTGAACATCGAAAACAGGGTCAATCGTCTTAAAATGCAGCTGCTTCCGCTGAAGGAAAGCTATGATTACATTTTTATCGACTGTCCGCCGGCTCTCGGCTCGCTGACGATAAATGCTCTTGTCGCAAGTGACAGCATAATTGTGCCTATGCTTGCTGAGTTTTTTGCTCTTGAAGGACTTTCACAGCTCGTGAATACGATAAAAATCGTTAAAACGAATTACAATCCTTC
>DEDQ01000034.1:9307-11350 GCA_002350065.1 Ruminococcus flavefaciens | reverse complement strand
CCGCGAAATGTCCGTATTTCCGAAGCGCCCAGCCACGGAAAGCCTATAATGTACTACGATAAGGCGTCAAAGGGCTCGGATTCATATACACTGCTCGGACTTGAACTGCTCGGAGAACCTCTCGTTCTTCCTCAGAAGAAAAGACGCGGCATTTTCACATTTAAAAAATAGACTGAAAGGTAGATAGAATATGGCAAAAAGAGGCTTAGGCTCGGGCTTTGACTCGCTTTTTACCGATAATTCAAGCGATGTTCAGATAAAAAAGACCCTGCGTATCGCCGAGATAGAACCTAACCGCGACCAGCCAAGAAAGACGTTCAGCGATGAAGCAATAACTGCTCTTGCGGAGTCTATTCGCGAGCATGGAATGCTCCAGCCGATACTGGTACGTCCGCTTGATACAGGCGGATACCAGATAGTAGCCGGCGAAAGACGCTGGCGTGCGGCGCGTATGCTCGGACTTGACGAGGTTCCCGTAAACATCAGGGAGCTCTCCGACACTGAGACCATGCAGATAGCTATTATTGAGAATCTCCAGCGTGAGAACCTCAATCCCGTCGAAGAGGCGAGCGGCTACAATGAGCTCATCGAGAAATACGGCATGACACAGGAACAGGTCGCAAAAATGGTCGGCAAGTCACGTTCGGCAGTTGCAAATGCAGTAAGACTTCTCTCGCTCCCGCCGCGAGTATTAAAAATGCTCGAAAACGGCGATATATCGGCAGGTCACGCGAAGGCTCTGCTCGGATTTGAAGATGAGGAAATGCTCATCGCAATTGCAAACCGCGCAGTTGACGGCGGCATGACTGTACGTCAGGTCGAGAGACTTGCTCAGAAGTCCACAGAACCTGCTGACACGGCTGAGAAGTCAGACAAGCGCATTGACAATTACTTTGTCGAGATGGAAATTTCCCTCAAGGAGCGTCTCGGACGCAAGGTAAAGGTTGATTACGGCAAGAACAAGGGTGCTCTTATCCTTGAATTTTATGATAAAGAAGACCTCGCTGCACTGGCAGAAAAGCTCACAGTTGAGGAATAAAGGAGTATAATTAAAATGATTGACATTAAACTTATCAGAACCAATCCCGAACTTGTAAAAGAAAATATCAAAAAGAAGTTTCAGGACTCTAAGCTTGAGCTCGTTGACAAGGTAATTGAGCTTGATAAGCAGTTCCGCGAGACTAAGGTCGAGTGCGACAGCCTCCGCAATCAGCGCAAGGTAAAGAGCAAGGAAATTGGCGGCTTAATGGCTAAGGGTCAGAAGGACGAGGCTGAAAAGGTAAAGGCTGAGGTTTCTGAGCTCGGCAAGAAGCTTGAAGAAATGGAGGCTCTCGAGGTAAAGCTTGAGGGCGATATCCGCGAGATAATGCTCGTTATCCCGAACATCATCGACGAGTCTGTGCCGATAGGCAAGGACGACAGCGAAAACGTTGAGGTCGAGAGATTCGGCGAGCCCGCTGTTCCGGATTTTGAGGTTCCCTATCACGTTGATATCATGGAAAACGTAAACGGTATCGACCTCGACAGCGCTCGTAAGACAAGCGGAAACGGTTTCTACTACCTCTGCGGCGACATCGCACAGCTCCAGTCATGTATCCTCTCGTATGCAAGAGATTTCATGATTGACAAGGGCTTTACATACTACATTCCGCCTTTCATGATAAGAAGCGACGTTGTTACCGGCGTTATGAGCTTCGCTGAAATGGAGGGTATGATGTACAAGATTGAGGGCGAGGACCTCTACCTCATCGGTACTTCCGAGCACTCGATGATAGGCAAATTCATCGACACTATCATTCCTGAGGGCGAGCTTCCGAAGACTCTCACAAGCTATTCTCCCTGCTTCCGCAAGGAGGTAGGCGCTCACGGAATCGAGGAGCGCGGCGTATACCGTATACACCAGTTCGAGAAGCAGGAAATGATAGTTGTCTGCAAGCCCGAGGAGAGCATGGACTGGTTCCACAAGCTTTACAGCTACACAGTTGAGTTCTTCCGCACACTTGATATCCCTGTACGCACACTCGAGTGCTGCTCCGGCGACCT
>DEDQ01000034.1:0-9267 GCA_002350065.1 Ruminococcus flavefaciens | reverse complement strand
TCTATCGACGTTGAGGCTTGGTCACCGAGACAGAAGAAGTATTTCGAGGTCGGAAGCTGTTCAAACCTCGGCGACGCTCAGGCTCGCAGACTTGGTATCCGCGTTAAGGCTGAGGACGGAAACAAGTATTTCGCACACACTCTTAATAATACAGTTGTTGCTCCTCCGAGAATGCTCATCGCATTCCTCGAGAACAATCTAAACGAGGACGGCAGCATTCGCATTCCTAAGGCACTTCAGCCTTATATGCGCAAGGACGTTATAAAGGTCCCTGAAAAGAAGTGATAAAATTGAAGCGGCTGCAAGTTAAACTTGCAGCCGCTTCTTGAGTTAGGAAAGGGTGGGGGAAGTATTTACTTGTTTAGCATTTCCGAGTCTGCCTGTTTTGCAGCAGCGCACAGGCAGAAGGAAAATAATGATATAGTCCCGCCAATAAAAGCTCCGATTATCATCTGAACCACGATGTTCACCTCGTCTTTCATTTGAAATTTTTCACGTTTCATATTTTCTTTTTTTCTTATTATGAAACAGAAATCTTAAAATAGTCTTAAAAAATACTACAATTTTCAAATTTTATCCGAGATATTACAAATTGTTGATTCAGTGATTATGAATTTCAGCGCTGCGAGAACTCATCTCCCCATTTTGCGGCAGTACACAGGCACATTGTAAATACTCCTATCGTGCCGCCGAAGAGACTTCCTAAAATAAAACCGAGCATGATATCACCTCAATGATATCATGCCCGGTGCAATTCTTTTTATACGAAACTTTTCAGCTTTTTTACTTCATAAGCTCGTCTGCAAGAGCTTCGACCTGAGCGATGCTGTCAGCGCTGAGCGCGGATTTGATAGTTACAGTTGTGTCAAGCCAAGTGATATTTTTCGATTTTTCAAACTTTGCCTTGATACACTTTGCAGCTGTTGCAGCCCATGTGCCGTTTTCGATTATGCCAATCGTGCGGTTCTGATAATTTCTCTCAATGAGCCAGTCGATGTACTGATTCATGAACGGGAAAATCTCGCCGTTGTATGTAGTTGTCGCGAGTACGAGCTTTCCGTAGCGGAAACCGTCCTCGACTGATTCAGCCATGTCCTCGCGGGCGAGGTCTGCGATCGCAACCTTCGGGCAGCCCTTTTCGAGGAGCTTCTCTTTAAGGAGCTCGGCAGCCTTCTTTGTGTTTCCGTAAACGGAAGTATAGGCGATGAATACGCCCTCGGATTCAACTCCGTAGCTTGACCATGTATTGTAGAGACCGATGTAGTAGGGGAGATTCTCAGTGAGGACGGGTCCGTGAAGCGGACATATTACAGCGATGTTGAGTGCGGCAGCCTTTTTGAGGAGTCCCTGTACCTGAGCACCGTACTTGCCGACGATGCCAAAGTAGTAGCGGCGAGCCTCGCAAGCCCAGTCCTCGTCAGCGTCGAGAGCTCCGAACTTGCCGAAAGCGTCAGCGGAGAAGAAAACCTTGTCCTTGCTGTCGTAGGTCATCATTACCTCGGGCCAGTGTACCATGGGAGCCATGATGAAGCTGAGCTCGTGCGAGCCGAGTGAAAGCTTGTCGCCCTCCTTGACAGTGAGCTGATTCTTTATCTCTGTTTCGGGATAGAATGCGTTGATGAATGTGAACGTCTTTGCGTTTCCAACTACTGTTGTATCCGGAAATTCTTTGAGAAAGCTTGCAATGTTTGCAGAATGGTCAGGCTCGACGTGCTGGACGATGAGATAGTCGGGAGTTCTGCCGCCGAGAGCTTCTTTAAGATTTGCGAGCCACGGCTCGGTGAAGTTTTTGTCAACGGTATCGAACACAGCAATTTTCTCGTCCTTGATGAGATACGAGTTGTAAGCCATTCCGTTCGGAACGTCATACTGTCCCTCAAAGAGGTCGAGCTCGTGGTCGTTTACTCCTATGTAGAAGATATCGTTTGTTACATTTTTCATATCATGTACCTCGTTTCTGTAAAGCAGTTACTGGGCGGAAGTTGTCTGAGCTGCCTGAGTTGCGGGCTCCTCAGTTGTGAAGTTCTCCTTGGGAAGGTATCCGACAACGTCTCTTGTCTTGACGAGAACGTAATCGCCCTCCTCCTTGTAGACGTCTGCGGGCTGGTTGGGATAAGCGTATCCGTTTGCATACGAATCATCGATTGAGTTGAGAAGCACGAGGTACTCTGTTCCTGCGGGGAGCTTTATCCAGCCGCTCTTGATAACGGACATTCCCTCAATGCTTACGGGTACGTATTCGGTCTTGTGGTTGTTTGCTTCAGAGGGCTTGACCTTGTCCTGAGGAGTTACAGACGTGTCATTTCTTGTGGGCTTCGAGTCATTATTTCCATTGCATCCTACAGCGCCTGCGCAGATGACTGCACACATTGCTGCGATGATGAGAGCTGTTTTTTTCATATTATCCTCCTGATAATTTAAAAATTAGACATTTATATTATACCACATTCTTTGTAAAAAGGCAATAAAAACATTTTTAATTTGAGATTCGAAAATCGAAAACTGAGAACGAATGTATCGCTGACGAGAAATTTTTATGTTGGATCTGAGCAGAAAGACGCATGGATATCTGCTTTTTCAGCCCCTCCCCCGATGATTTTCAACAGCCCGTTTTTGGCTATATTGCGAGCAGGGGAGTGGGGTAGTGCCTCTTTCGGGGAGGCGTTTCACAGACAGAGATGTTTCACGTGGAACATTCATGTGTGACAGCTTTTGACATTTTCCACGGGGAGTATTATAATAGAGAAGTACCACGAAAGGAGAATGCAAATGAGCTCTAAACGCCAGAAAGGAAAAAGCCTGCTCATGTTTCCGGAGGACTACTGCGTCGTCGATATCGAGACGACAGGGCTCTCGCCGGAGGACAGTGAGATAATAGAAATTTCAGCAGTCCGTTACCGCGGCAGAAAAAAACAGGAGGTGTTCTCAACTCTTGTGAAGCCGGCGGCAAGGATACCGCGAATGATAACTCAGCTCACGGGGATAGACAACCGCATGGTCGAAAATGCTCCCGGGATAGAAGAGGCGATAGTTAACTTCCGGAGCTTTGTCGGCGGGGATATCATCATGGGCTACAACGTCAACTTTGATATAAACTTCCTCTACGATGCACTGCTCAGATGTACTGGGGAGATATTTGACAACAGCTTTGTGGACGTGCTCAGATTCTCACGCATTGCCCTGACTCATCTCAGCAGCCGCTCGCAGACAAACGTTGCGGCATACTATGGCATCTCAGCCGAGGGAGCTCACCGTGCCGAGACCGACTGCGACATCTGCAACGCCTGCTATATGAAGCTCATGCAGGAGGAAAGCGTGATAGATTCTGTAACGAAAAAGAACAGGAGCTGACATCAGGCAGTCCGGCTCTTGAAAAAATAAGAGGAATATGGTAAAATTTATATATCCGGAACTGACCGGCAATAAGGATCAAGGAGAAAAATTAGAAATGGCAGAATACAAATACAAAGCATTTATCAGCTATCGTCATATCGAACCTGATATGCAGGCGGCTGAAAAACTCCAGAAGCTGCTTGAATCATACAAGCCGCCGAAGAATATCGGCAAGAAAAAGGAAAACTGGCGCATCTTCCGCGATGTATCCGAGCTCCAGTCAAGCAGCGACCTCAGTGAGGACATAAAAAATGCTATCGAGACTTCTGAATATCTCATTGTTATATGCTCTCCGAAGTATACCGAATCAAAATGGTGCCTTCAGGAGCTTTCACGCTTCCGCGAGCTGCATAACAACTCAAACGATAACATCATAACACTTCTCGTCAGCGGCGAGCCGAAGGATTCCTTCCCCGAGGAGCTCACCTACCGCGAGATGACTACTGTAAATGAAAACGGCGAGGAAGTCAAGGTCAAGGTAGAGGTAGAGCCTCTTGCAGCGAATATCAAGGCTGACACTCTGAAAGAATCCATGAAGAAGCTGAATACGGAGTATCTCCGCATTGCTGCACCTCTTCTCGGCTGCGATTTCAACGACCTCTTTCAGCGCGAAAAGAGACGTGAAGCTGCGCGCAGAAGAAGAGTATTCGGAGCTGTTTCCGGAGTTCTTTCAGTCATAACGGGTATCAGCGTTGTTTCCGCGCTCACTATCAACAGCAAAAACGTTCAGATAAAAAAGCAGAACGAAGAGATAGCAATAAAGAACAATAACCTGCTCATTGAGAATGCCGGACACCTTGCAGTCGAGTCCGAGAACCTCTTCAAGGAGAACAGCCTCATTCCCGCGATAAAGAAAGCGGTAGAAGCTCTTCCGGGCGATGACGATAAAAAGCCAGTTCTCACCGAGGCTGAGTATGCTCTTTCGCGCGAGCTCGGAATGTTTTCGCATCGGCAGATAGTTCCGCAGGTCGCATTGAAGCATGAATGCTCGGTCGAGCAGCTCTCATTCATGGGAAAGGGAGAGTCGATAGTCTCCGAGGACGCATCAGGCATTTACTTCTGGGAAGCCGGTACAGGCAAACTCATCAAGAAGATAACTGCCTCTGATGATGATTTTTCCTCCGAGGCAAAGGGAAGCTCCAACAAGCTGACCGCTATATTAGACATCGACCGCGAAAAGACAGGCACAGTATTCAAGAGCAGCGGAACTCCGAGCAGCATCACATACGAGGAGAGCTCGGTGTTCAACAAGATATATACCGACTTTGAACACGACGTCAAAGACGAAGAGCCCGGTACCGGCGGAGATGTATACGTTTACAATTCTGACTGCTCTGTCTGGAGACTTGACGGCGCGACCGGCGAGATAAAATGGACGGCTGAGCCCTCTGAAAAAGCATATGAATATAAAACTGTTCTCAAGGACGGCAAGTATATCCTCCGCATTTATCTGGACAAATCTGAGGTAGTATCTGGGGTATCTTTTCTCGGAAAAAAGGTTATCCTCGAAATGATAGACTGTGAGTCCGGAAATTGTGTCGACGAGATAGATATGTCAGCAGCGTCCGACGGCAGCGGAAGTCTGCTTGCAAACAATACCATTGAATGCATAAATGGCGATGTGCTCTATATGTATGACAACTATGAAAGTCAGATACGTGTATTCAGGATAAAAGACCACGCACTCACACCTGTTAACGAAGTCGAAGCCGGAGACGAATCCTACGGCACATTCCGTAACGCCTGCGTCAGAAAAGTCGGCGACGATATGCTAACGATAACGAGCAATATCTATGATCTTGACAGAAAGACCGAGATAAGATGCTTTGACAGCGAGCTCAAAAACGAGAAATGGACTGCCACTATACCTATCAACTTCAAAAACGGCGGAGACATCTTCCTCTTTAAACCTGAGGATACCGATTACAAGAGCGATGTTCTTGCCGTAGTAACGGCTTCGTCCATTTCGTTTATAGATCACAGCGAGGGCAGGCTTATCAAAAATATCCCGCTCGAAAAGCAGATAATCGACCATTCGTTTATAAAATCCGGAATAGTGACGTTCACTCTCGATGACGGAAGCGAATATCTTGCAAGTCTCAGCAACTACACCGGCGATTCTTCAAAGAATGCCGTATTCAGGGTTCAGAAGATGAACGGCAGCTTCACGCTTTGCTCATACAGCCGCGGAAGATATGCTACAGCGGAGAATTACTCAAACACAGCTTATATCCAGTTCATGACAAATAATGAGTTCTACAGCGACATTGATGCCGGCGAGAATATGTACTCCCGCGAGATTAAAGCTGTTTCCGATGACGGAGAAGCTGCTGCGCTCTCTGCTACATTCTACCCCAACGGAGAATCCGGCAGCTCAGTGAAGGTCGTGGATCATTTCTTCATTTACGATATAGATGATAAGAAGCTTACGGATATATCCGAGCTTGAGGGCTTCAAGGTAAAGGCTGCTGAATTTATCGGAAATGATACCCTCATCGCAGCAGTCCTCGAAGATTTGGCTCCGCAGCCTGAGCTTGTAAAAATAGACGTCAGAAGCGGTGATGTTACAAAGCTGGAAAATGTTCCCGAATTAAACAAGTCTGCCGTTGATGTCAAAAAGGGCGACGGCGGAGTATTCCTCCTTACAAATGCAAGTCATAACGTGACCTTTGTATCGGCTGACGGAAACGTCGAAAGCTGGGAGGCTGACAGCGGAAGCAATGACGAGTATGAGGTCGTCGATAATATCTATGCTGTCTGCGGCAAAAAGGCTGCAATATACGCATCTCGCAGAGAGGACGGCGAGCGCAGCGTACAGATATTCGAGCCCGGCAAAAATGTTGTAACTCTCAATACAGGACTTGATGCCGACAGCGGTCTCAGCGCTGTTCATCTGTTCTGGCTCAATGAAAAAGAAGTCGGAGTTCTGTACAACAACCGTACAGTTTGCATTTATAACTCCGAAACAGGAGAGTCCGACCGCGAGATAAAGCTTACCGGCATACCTGAGGAGCCTATCTCAGCAGAGCCGCTCGACAGCGACAGCTTTGCAGTGCTCTGCCGCGATTCATGCATCTATTCCGTTCGTCACGATACTGTAAGCGGCAGCACGCGTCTCGAATTTGCTGACGAATATGATAACGATATCCGCGAATCCGACAGCAGCAGCGCTTACAAGTTCAGGATACAGCCTGCCTTTGACCCGAAATATGTCTACGCTGTATGGGACGATTCAACAGCATGGCTGATAGATATTAACGGATTTAAACCGCGCTACAGGGTAGACAGCTTCACAAAAGCTCCTTTAAATCGCGACATTGTTTTCATCAGGGACAGACTTACCAATAACATCGGTTATTTCCCGATATACACAACAAAGCAGCTCCTTGACACCGCTAAGAAGTATCTTTCCGGAATAACAGAGGGCTGAAAGGGAGAGGCTGATGAAAAATAACAAGAAAAACAGCACTACCCGCCTGATATTCCTGCTTGCACTGGTATCGTTCCTCATCGCGACATTGCAGGGAGCGATATACTATAACAGCTATGAGCCGTTTTTCAAGCTCCTGCTCGTATTGCAGAACAGCATCAACGCATTCGGCTTCAAGGCTTCGGTCTCGATAAAGGACGTTATCGCCTTCATGAAGGAAAACCCGCAGCCTATCAATAAAGGTGTAGGATATGCATACTGCATCGCAGTTTTCACGGCTCCGTACTGTACTATTTCTTTCATATACAAATTCCTCGAGCGGATACTCCGGCTCATTATCGGATTCCGCCGCAACAGGGACTGCCGGCATATCGTCATATTCGGCTATAACAACGATGTTCAGGCAATGCTGAAAAATAACAGCTCTGACCCGAAAAAGACCTGCGTACACGTTATAACCTCCGAGGTCATAAATCAGGAGGAGGTCTACCGGCTGAACAAATCCGGATATGTGATACACGTTGCGGACATTCTGAAAGCTCCCGAATCCGAGCTGCCCATGCTTTTTGCAAAGACGCATATCGAATCAGCGACGAATATAATCCTCTTCGAGAATTCCTCGATACGCAACTTCTCGCTTTTGCAGCTCTTTAAACTCAACGATGCAGATGACGAATACAAGATAAAAACTGCGTCGGGAGCAAAGATATCCATTCGCTGCGAGGAGGAGGGCATCGGCAGACTTATCGCTGAATACTACAACAGCGCTGCCGGAACAGATGCCTGCTTCGACCTCGAGCTTGTGGGACTTCCCGAGATGCAGGTACACAAGATGTATTCCGACCACCCGCTCCATACAGTATATAAGGGAACGGATACTCCGCTTGAAGACTGGACAGTCCACCTTCTTGTTGCGGGACTTGGTCAGCTCGGACAGCAGGCGATACTTCAGGCGATGAATCTCGGTATCGTCCACGAGCAAAACCGCATAGTCATAGATGTTTTCGACAGCAATATCAAGGCGAGAAAGGCTGCATTCCTCAATCAGTTCAGTCCGGAAACGTTCGACATCAGCGACGACCGGATGGTAATGAAGAGCGAAGCCGCAGACGGCTCGCTCGAGATACGTTTCTATCCGATGAATGTTTCACATATCGACTTCTACGACAAGATACGCAGCAAGCTTGAAAAGCTGCCGTATACATATGCGGTAATAGCTCTTGAAAACATCGACCTTGCTGTAAACTGCGCGATGCATCTTGAAGAGCTCTTTTCCGAGCGCGGACATAAGATACCGATACTTATGAGAATGGATACCGACCGCCGCCTTGCGGGGTATATCTCCAGTGAAAACGGAGCACTTGCAGAAGTATCTCTCATCGACGACAGAAGCTGCGTCATTACTCTCGATATGATAATCAACCGCGCTATCGACAGGCTTGCAAAGGAGTTCAACCACTTCTACAACAACATCTCGCTCATAAGCGGAGACGAGACCGGAAACGTCGATAATTCGGGAAAAGACCCCGAAAAGGAGTGGAACCAGCTCAGACTTTTCCGCCGTTCATCAAGTAAAGCTGCGGCATATCACGACGAGGTAAAGAATGATATAATTCCAAAGCTTGCCGCTGAAAACGGAGTTGAGCTGAGAGCAAAGCTCGAAGAGCTCATCGGCACGAACGGTTCACTCATGAAATATACCGGCTCGGCATGGAGAATGAACGGCACTGAGGAGGAGCTCCTCGAACGGCTCAAGGCTGACAAGTTCGCGTATTCGCTCGCCTCGCTGGAGCATCGCCGCTGGTGCTGCTATATGGCATCTATCGGCTGGAGAGCAGGGGAGCGGAGCGACAAATTCCGCCGTAATCCCTGCATAGTCACGCAGCAAAAGCTCATGGAAACAGCTCCTGATATGTGCAAATATGACCTGATGTCGCTTATGGCGAGACTTATAAAATGAACACGAGACCGGTCAAAGGATATCCTTTGACCGGCTTTTTTATGGTATAGTTATCCTTTGCTTACAGATATCCGAGAAAAATTTTTCCGATAATCAACGGTTTTGCATTGAAAAAACTCCTTTTCCCGACCCCTTATAGCGGATACACTCAGCGAAAGGAGTTATTATGAATTGGATAAAAACTGAAAAATTTCTCAGATATTCGGGAGGAAAAGCAGTTGTCCTCGCGTATATCGAGATGGATTCGTCCGGAGACCTTCCGGCTGTTAATGCCTTCACCGGACGTACGATATCGATAGGTTCGTATGCGCATGATATTTCAAGCGGCGATACCTATTGTCTCAACAGTCTTAACGAGTGGATAAAACAGAAAAACGGAGAAGTCTTCATGGGCAATGCTCTCACGATCGGCAATATGCCTGTTGACCCCGTAATGGGAGACTTATCTGTAGTGGAGGAGAAATAAAATGTCAGTAGTAAAATT
>DEDQ01000080.1:8107-8233 GCA_002350065.1 Ruminococcus flavefaciens | reverse complement strand
AGCGAAAGCAAGAAGCTGAGTGCGGAGGCGATAGCTAAAGCTCTCTCAAACGAATCAACAGCCGTATAATATAAACTGAAAGGCACTTGCAGTTTTCTCGCAAAAAACAAGTCGGTCATTATGCAA
>DEDQ01000080.1:0-7794 GCA_002350065.1 Ruminococcus flavefaciens | reverse complement strand
ATGACCACTTCGATACCACTGCAAAATTTACTAATACATTATAACACAACGCGATAAAAAAATCAAGGGATTTCCAAAAAAATAATAATATAACAAAATACCTCAACAATATGCACGGATTTCATAATTGGTTCATTGACATTGAGTCGGCAATGAGGTATAATTATATAGATAGGAGATGAGAAAATGCGCTCAAAGGGAACAAAAACAATAGCTGAAAACAGACAGGCTCGCCACGAGTATTTCGTACTCGAAACATACGAGGCGGGCATTGAGCTTGTTGGCACAGAGGTAAAGTCCATACGTCAGGGCAAGGTAAATCTCAAGGACGCTTGGTGCTCGGTCGACAATGGAGAGATATTCGTCCGCGGAATGCATATCTCGCCATATGAAATGGGTAATATTTTCAACCGCGACCCCCTGAGAGTCCGCAAGCTTCTCATGCACAAGCGCGAGATAAACAAGCTTTACGGAACGGTTAAACAGGACGGCTTTTCGCTGATACCGCTGAGTTTATATTTCAAGGATTCACGTGTAAAAGTGCAGGTCGGGCTCTGCAAGGGCAAGAAGCTCTACGACAAGCGTGCTGACGCCGCAAAGCGTGACGCTAAACGCGAGATAGACCGCAATCTTAAATCGCGTAACCAGTGAAGATATGTTCATTTTGGTAAGGCTGTTCCGGCTCCTGCGGTTACGGGAGCGGTATTCCTGACAGTACATTTTACCCATGTTCGGGGCAATCTCAGACTTGAGTCCAAGACCGGTTAAGCAGCATCTTATCCGGTCTTGTTTAGAAATAAATGACAGAGAGGAATGGTGGTATGGCAATATTGTACTATGATATATTATTTTGCATTTCTGTTCTGCTCACTCTTTGCTATACTTTCATCTGGCACAAGCACTTTGACATTCACTTCACGCTGATATTCTGCTTTATACCAATAACAAACCTCGGATACGTCCTTATGGTCCATTCATACGAGCTCGAAGCTGCGATAACATCGCTGAAAGTGACATATATCGGAGGATGTTACCTGATACTGTTCATAATGCTGAGCATATTCAGTCTATGCGGGATAGAGATTAAACGATGGCAGCGGTTTTTATGCTTTTTGGCTTCATCAGCGGTGTATTGCTCAGTTCTGACAATAGGCAAGCTTGATATCTTTTACCGCAAGGTCGGCATTGAGATAACCCGTGACGGAACTCAGCTCGTAAACAAGAATTACGGATCCATGCATACGGTTTACTATGCGATGATAATCGTATTCTTCCTGATGAGTATGGGAGCTATAGTTTACAGCTATTTTAACAAGAAAACCGTGTCAAACAGGATACTTTACCTTATCTCGATACCGATTTTAGCCTGTGTGCTGAGCTATTTCTTCGGCAGAAATATTATTACCGGAGTCGAATTGCTTCCGGCGTGTTATATTGTTGCACAGGTGATGTTCCTGTTGGTTATACATAGAGTCAATCTCTACGATATCGCAGATTCGTCGATAGATTCATTCGTCCAGAAGGGGGATACCGGATTTGTATCCTTCGATTTCAAATGCAACTATCTCGGAAGCAACGAGACTGCCCGCAGGATAATGCCTGCAATTGCAGAGCTCGAAGTCGACAAGCCGGTTACGATATGTGAAAAGCTGAACGATACGGCTATCCAGTGGATAGAGGAGTTCAGAAAGGACGAATCCAAGAACAAGTTTTACTACAAAATAGACGGCAAGGTGTACCTCGTAAACGTCAACTATCTTTTTGACGGACGCCGCCGCCGCGGATATCAGTTCGTGATGACCGACGATACGAAGAATCAGCTTCTTCTGTCGCTGTTTGAGCGATATAATGCAAACCTGCGAATTGAAGTCGATAAGAAGACCGCAAGCATTCTCGAGATGCACGACAAGCTCATAATGAGCATGGCGATGATGGTTGAAAGCCGCGACAATTCAACAGGAGGTCATATCCGACGTACAAGCGAGGTAGTTCGTCTGCTGACAAATGAAATGATGAAGGACGAAGAGTGTACGCTCACGGAGGAATTCTGTCACGACCTTGTAAAGGCTGCTCCTATGCATGACCTCGGCAAGATAGCGGTCGATGACGCGATTCTTCGCAAGCCCGGACGCTTTACTCCCGATGAGTTCGAGGTGATGAAGTCCCACGCCGCAGAGGGAGCTCGTATAGTTCATGAGATACTCAAAGGCACTGCTGACCAGAAGTTCCACCTCATCGCCGAGAACGTCGCTCACTATCACCATGAACGCTGGGACGGCTCCGGCTATCCCGAGGGTCTGAAAGGGGAGGAGATACCTCTTGAGGCGCGTATCATGGCTATCGCAGACGTGTATGATGCTCTTGTCAGCAAGCGCGTCTACAAGGACAGTATGACCTTTGAGCAGGCGGATTCGATAATCCTCGAGGGCATGGGCAAGCATTTCGACAAGAACCTTGAACGCTTCTACGTCAGCGCTCGTCCAAAGATAGAGGAGTACTACAGCAAGACTGAACATTGACACCTTATTCGGGTGCTAAAAGAAACAGCTATGAGGAAGTCAGCTTCTGCACGCTTTCCTTAACGGAAAAAGCGGGCTACCGAGCCTCGAACTTGCGTTCTGAACTCAGTGACCCACGAAACTGCCCGAGGGGGCTCCCCTCTTTGTGGCTGTTTTTTTATAATGCTTCCGAATGCATCACGCACTTTGATACCCGATTGTTTCACGCGGTTAACAATGCTTGCATATTCGATTTTGTTGTGCTATAATATACTATGTTGATAGGTTATATAGACAAGGAGAATGTATAAATGGAAAAGCGTTTTATATACGCCGATAATGCCGCAACTACGGCGGTCTCAGAGGAAGTCCTCACGGCAATGCTCCCGTATTTCCGCGAGGGATACGGCAATGCTTCAAGCATTTACAAGCTCGGACGCGACGCTCAGCGCGCAGTCGAGGACGCCCGCAGCAAGGTAGCTGCTGCTCTCGGAGCTGAACCGCGTGAGATATTCTTCACAAGCTGCGGCTCTGAGGCTGACAACTGGGCGATAAAGGGCACAGCGGAGCTCATGGCTAAGAAAGGCAAAAAGCATATCATAACTTCCGTTTTCGAGCATCATGCAGTTCTGCATACGACGGAATATCTTGAAAAGCACGGCTTCGAGGTGACATACGTCCCTGTAAGCGACAAGGGTCTTATCGACCCCGAGGACATCAGGAAAGCTATACGCGAGGACACTGCTCTCGTAACGATAATGTACGCGAACAACGAGATAGGCACTATCCAGCCAATCGAGGAAATCGCTGCGATTTGCCACGAAAAGGGAGTCCTCTTCCACACCGACGCAGTACAGGCTGTAGGTCATGTAGATATCGACGTCCACAAGCAGGGGATAGATATGCTCTCGCTTTCGGGACATAAGATACACGCGCAGAAGGGCATCGGAGCTCTCTACGTCCGCAAGGGAATCACCCTTCCGAACCTCATTCACGGCGGCGGTCAGGAACGCGGCAAACGTGCCGGCACTGAGAACGTTCCGGCAATAGTCGGTCTCGGCGTCGCTATCGAGGCTGCTACACGCAATATCGCTGAGAAAAATGCCGCTATCGTTCCCCGCAGGAACCGCCTCATCGACGGCATTCTCAAAATTCCGCGCACCCGTCTCAACGGCGACAGGGACAAGCGTCTTCCCGGAAACCTCAATATCTCTATCGAGGGCATCGAGGGCGAATCGCTCCTGCTCATGCTTGACATGAACGGGATCTGTGCGTCGTCCGGTTCAGCCTGCACATCGGGCTCGCTCGACCCCTCACACGTTCTGCTCTCCATAGGCTTGAAGCATGAGATAGCTCACGGCTCGCTCAGACTCTCAATTGAGGAGACCACCACCGACGAGGACGTGGACTATATCCTTGAAGTTATACCACGCGTGGTGACACGTCTGAGGGAGATGTCGCCGGTATGGGAGAAAATGATGAAGGGCGAAAAGTACGAATAAAGGAGTAAAGCTATGTTATACAGTGAAAAGGTTCTCGACCATTTTTCAAATCCGCGCAACGTCGGAGAAATTGAGGACGCTGACGGAGTTGGCGAGATAGGCAATGCCAAGTGCGGAGACATCATGAAGATGTATCTCAAAATCGACAACAATATCATAACCGATGTCAAGTTCAAGACTTTCGGTTGCGGAGCCGCAGTTGCGACCTCGTCAATGGCGACGGAGCTCATCAAGGGCAAGTCGATAGACGATGCGCTGAAGCTGACAAATCAGGCGGTAGTAGAGGCTCTCGACGGGCTTCCGGCAGTTAAGATACACTGTTCGGTTCTTGCGGAGCAGGCAGTCCGCTCTGCGCTGTCGGACTACTACACACGTCAGGGGATAGACCCTGTTCCGATAGTCGGCGAAATAAAAGAACCTGAGGAATAAAACAAAAACCAGCATCATAAGCGAGGGCGTGATATAATTTTATATCACGCCCTCTAAATGAATAAAGAAGAAATAAAAGTGAATAGTGAATAATAATGCTATCGCCTTGCGACGATAGATTTAAGAATATCCACGAAGCGGATACAATAATTATTATTTCTCCATTCTTCAATATTCATTCTTCATTTAGAAAAAGCCATAAAGAAGATAAAATTTCTTTATGGCTTTTTCTTTTATCAGGGGTTATTTTAAGAGGGGAAGCTGTCGATTATTCCTGCGTCGAGCTTCTGGATTGTGAGCGCATCGTTGGGAGTTATTCCCTCAACGCCGTCAACGTCGGCATTGAGCTTTCCCTTCGGCTCGAGCTCGTACTTGTCGCGGTTGCCGATAAACTGGAGGATAGCAACTGCGTCCGCAACTGTTACATCGCCGTCGAGATTTGCGTCGCCCTTGAGACCTGTTTCAGCCGTCGGAGGCTCATACTTGGGGAGGGGCTCCTGCTCGAGTGCGCGGATAATGATGTAGTTGACGTTTATTGCCTTGTCCTCGGAGGTGAGAGTGAGCCTGAGGTTGCCGTTTCCGGAAGAAGCTACCTCGACCTCGCCCTTGACGGCAGAGCCGTTTGTCGGGCAATCGCTCATTATCACTTTCTTGGAAGCCGCATCTGTTACGGAGGGATTTGACGAGCAGTTCCACGGATTGCTGAATGCCATTTCAACCTCGTACTTGCCCTTTGGAACAGTGAATGCGTAGTCGAGATGACGGGCGATATTGTTCTCGTACTGGTTCTTGGTGTATCGGAAGCTTGCGGTCTTATCGCGTCCGTCGCCGGTATTGCGCTCGTCGGGCCAAGTGTTCGCCGTGTAGAGACCGGAGCTGTTTGAGCTTCCGTTATACTGGTCTGTAGCGTCGTCGATGAGTCCCCAGTATGCGCCGGTAACTTCGTCCTCGCCGTAGAGCTGCTCGGTCACGCAGTTGTAATATCCGAGCTTGTCCTTGCCCGAGAGAGTTGCTGTATTGTGGTCGCCGCAGTCAACGAAGTAAGCGATGCTCTTATCGTATTCGTAAGTGGGCTTGATAGCTTTTGTATAGATGAAATCGCATACCTTTGCGGATTCGTCGCTGTCGTTGGAGGAGAATGCAACGTCGAGGACGTCGTACTCTGTGCCGTCGGCAGTGATATGCTGAACGCAGCGCTCCATAACATCGTCGGGAACGATGAGCTTTACGTCGTAGACGTCGTCGTTGCCTGTATAGTTGAGGGTTTCTGCAAAGAGGACTGAATCTCCGACTGCTACCTTGATGCTCTTGCCGTTGTCAGCCTTGCGGAATTTTACGTTGAGCATCGTATACGGAGCTTCGGGGTCAACAGCCATGCGGTACTTGAAATATCCGCCGCTCTTGGCGTAGCGGTAGGTGCTGTCGTCGGTGATGCTCTGAGTGTTTACCTCGTCCATCATGTGGAGGTTGTCATTCTCGTACTGACCGTATCCGGGCTGGACTGTATCCGTCACGGACTCGGTATATCGCGGCGGGAGCTCAACGGCAGTGTTGTTGCTCTGGAAGTTCCAGTAAATGCCGTAGCGCTGCTGATACTGCTGATAGTGGGGAGTGAATGTGAGGTCGTGGTCGGTGTCCTTGAGTGTGAACTTCATCGAATTTGTATCTTTTACAAGGTGCTTGCTGATGTTCATCATAAAGGTCGGAACGGATTCCTTGTCGCCGGAAATGCGGATATTCTCGGAGGGAGTGACCTTGTCCTTGGGGATAGTTACCCACATTCCTGTAGAGCCGGTAACCATATTCTGCTTGCCGAGCTCGGCGCTGAGGACTACGGGACCGTATTTGAAGCCGTAAACGGTGTTCTTGTCAGGGAGGTTATACGCCTTTACTTCCTCGGGGATAGTTACCTCGATGACGTCTCCGGAGCTGAAATCGCCTGTTACCTGAGCATATCCGTCTATCGTCTTGTAGTTGTACTTGGAGTCGTTGACCTTGATAGTCATTGAGTCAGCCTTCCAGTCGGGAATGCGGAAACGGAATTCAGCCGCACCGCTGCCGTCGATAGTGAAGGTGGAGGTGTCGCCGCTTGGGATAGAGCTCTCCTGAGTTATCTTCATGTTCTTATCCGCCCAGTTGAGGATAGAGCTCTGGTACATATTGACGTATACGGCGTTGTCGCTGTGCATATAGATAGTATCGCCGAGCTTTGTGAAGCTCTCCATGCCGCTTCCGGTGCAGCACCAGAAATGGTCGAAGCGTGAGCTGTATACCTTGAAATAGCCGGTAGCCATTGGCTGGAAGTAGGTAGTCATGCCGGTCTCGGGATTCTGTGAGGAGAGGATAGAGTTGTAGTAGGTGTTCTCGTAGAAGTCCATGTACTTGCTGTCGCCGGTTATCTTGAAGAGCTCGCGGCTGAGCTTGAGCATATTGTAAGAGTTACAGGTCTCACAGTTGCAGTTTGTACGCTCCTTATCGAGGATATCGTCCATACCGAAGTGTTCCCACTCACTGTTACCGCCGGTGATGTAGGTGTGATGAGTAGTGACCATGTCCCAGAAAGCCTCAGCATACTGGAGATAGCGGGTAGCATCGACCTTTTCACCGTTTACGGTTTTACCATTGAGAACTGTGTAACGTTTCAGTGCACCGATAAACTTAGGGATAGTAGTATTAGCGTGTTTACCGTTGAGGACGTTTGCGCCGCCTTTGAGTACAGCCTCATGGAGGTTAGTCTCATCGAAATAGTGAGCGGCAACTGCGTGATTGTCCTTGCCTGTGATACGGTAGAGTTCGTACATACAGTCGTTCATTCCGCCGTATTCGATTGAGAGGACCGTGTTATGCTTACGCTGGTCCCAAGTCTTACAGCGGTTATATACCCAGTCACCGAGGTCGGAACCGAGGTATTTTGCGTTATCGTAGCCTGTAGCATTATATACGTCGACGATACCTGCGATGAGCTTATGCATTGTGTACCACGGTACCCAAGCCTCGCTGATGATATTTGACTTTCCGGCTTCAACGTTATCGAACTGAACTTCTACACCTGTTCCATTCGGGTGAGAGGCAGCCCATATAAGACCGGGTTTACCCTTTGAGTTTTTCTGACAATCGCGGAGACCGTCGATAAGGGTCTTCATCTTAGTTTCGAGGGACTTTTTCTGAGCATCTGTGATGTTCGGATTCTGATAAGCCTGAGCAAGAGCGGTGAGGTAGTGACCGACCGAGTGACCGGCGATATTGGTATTCTCCCAGCCGCCATAGCGTGTAGCGCCGTAGGTGTTGAGACCGGCATTCTGTCTGAATCCGGCGAGAAGCTTGTTAGTGTCGAAAGAGAGCAGGTACTCAATTTCCTTGTTGAA